>NZ_JARBDB010000010.1:0-361 GCF_036577605.1 Paenibacillus sp. GYB004 | reverse complement strand
CAGCTGAGCTATGGCCCCAAATAGATCCCGAAGGATATTTGGAAATGGTGGGCCTTAGTGGACTCGAACCACCGACCTCACCCTTATCAGGGGTGCTCTCTAACCAGCTGAGCTAAAGGCCCTAAGAGCATTTGCGTAGTAAATGTTAGCTTCGGAAGGATATGCTGTTTCACTTCGTAGCCTGATCACTACCTTATTTAGTTCAACCCGCATAAAAACGGGCCGCTTGGCAATGTCCTACTCTCCCAGGACCCTGCGGTCCAAGTACCATCGGCGCTGGAGGGCTTAACGGTCGTGTTCGGGATGGGAACGCGTGGGTCCCCTCCGCCATCATCACCAAACGGATTCATTTAAGAAGTCT
>NZ_JARBDB010000009.1:0-115719 GCF_036577605.1 Paenibacillus sp. GYB004 | reverse complement strand
TCGTCGCTCCGTTTACCGCAAATCCGCCGATGACGGGGGACGTATTCCGGTACCATTGGTAACTTAGCGTTCCTTGGCTGACAGTCGCATACACGCTTAAGGTGACGCTGCCCCCCTCGTTCACCGATTGGTCCAACGGCTGTGTCGTAATCGTCGGCGCCGCCGCATGCGTCAGCGCGTTAACGGTAACTTTAGCCAGATCGCTCGTTACTGTGGAGATCTGATTGACCGTCGCGGCCGAGTCCGTATTCGTCACGACGACGTAGTAATAATCGTCCCCGACCCCCGCCATCGTTTTCGTTAGCGTTGCACTCGTCGCTCCGTTTACCGCAAATCCGCCATAAACGGGGGACGTATTCCGGTACCATTGGTAGCTCAGCGTTCCTTGGCTGACAGTCGCATACACGCTTAAGGTGACGCTGCCCCCCTCGTTCACCGACTGGTCCTGCGGCTGCGTCGTAATGACCGGAGCTTCCGCGTCAAGCGTTGCCGCATTGGCCAGCGGCAGCGCCCCGGGTATCATATGGAAAACCAATAGCAAAGCCAGGCCCACTACAAATACGTTCTGAAAGCAGTTGCGCATACCATTCCCCCAAGTTCTGAATAGAGCAAAAGAATCCCGTTGATCCGTGCAAAAGAGGATAACAGAACAGCCCAGCTCTGAAACGAAAAAAAATGTGAACCCAACAAAACTCATCGGAGCATGAGCGGTTCGCTCTACCCGATGAGTTGGTCTCACAAGCAGCAATTACCGGCCAAACGTCCCACTGGAAGGAGCTCGCGTGGAGCGGTTCGGAAAGATTCCTCAAATCCGACCGGTTGGAGGCGGTCCTCTCTCCTTGGTTCGTTTGGCTCAGGTAGTTATTCAACGATGGAATTGATACCTATTACACATAGTAAAGCAGTATTTTGCGAATAGATAGTGACAGATGTCACGATTTTGTCACATGACAATATTACATTTTATGGTAAATCATTCTCTCCTATTACATTTGAACGAATTGGAACAAAGGGGATGGTTCTGGTTTAGAGAAGGCACAGCTTACGAGGAAGGGTCCGAAGCTTCCTTGTTGTTCGTCTCGATCCACTCCCGAAGCTGTTTGCGGACTTGATTTTTCTCGAAATTCGAGATTGTTGCAAATTTACTGTTATTTGTAAATTCAGGCTCAAAAAAAACGACCGCCCGATGCTCATCGAACCCTCGTATTTTGTGGATATTCACCAGATTCGTCCGGTCCAGCTTGCGAAATCCGATTGGAACCAGATGCGATTCCAGCGTAATGATTTTCGGAATTAACGGATAGAATGTCCCGTCGATCGTATGAAAAATAACGCTACGATTGTCGCTCTCGACAAAGACAACGTCCTTTATATCCAGATATATGATTTCACCGGCATTCGCGGGATCTTTCGTTACAGGATAGATCATAGATTCGCTCCGTTAAGAGAATTGGCTGCCCGACATGGAGTTGGGCAGCCGATGAAGACTACTATTTCAGTTGCTCTGGTACTTCAGGACGGTGAGTTACAGCAGGAGAGGCTGTCTGTACAAAATAAACCGAAATTCTTTCAAGAACAAACGATACTCCTCTTGCAATAATGGACCTCATGACTTCACCTCCCTTCTTAGCGGCAGCAACAAGACCCCTTGCACTATAAACACGATAGCCAGAATTGATGAATGCCATAAAAGATTTGATCCAACAATAAGAACTGAAACAATTTTCATAATTGGGAAATACTTCTCTGGCATTCGTGCATATCCTCGTATATTAGCAGGTGCAAGTATGAAGATAAGCAGAAGGCTAACTGCTGTGCATATCGTTATCCAGTGATCTGACAGAGAGACATGTGGCGGAATCGAAATGATAAGGATTGAAACTACTGTACAAACATTGGCTGACTTAAAATGAAATCCTCCTGACGCCAATCGAAGTAATGTAAATGCCAATACAGAAAACAAAGTTCCGGAAAATTGATTTGTAATCCATCCTATTGTAAGAGAAGCCACAACTGGGAGTGCATAATTAATAACTATGATTAGCCCGTACTTCAAAACTTCGACATGTGCTGTGTTTTGTTCATCGGCCCTTTTGATCTTGTTTGCAATCTTCCCAGCTAAAGCTTCAATCATAAGAAAACTCCTTCTTACGAGCGAAATAGAGCAACAGCATAAGAACTATTGTTGAAACTAGAAATGCTTCTGTACTTTTTGTTGCGAGAAAACTATAAGTTGCGAATTGAATATTACCTAAAATTATCAATACCAGTAACCAGAGATTAATGCCACGAAACTTGACACGTACTAACTCAAAATCCGGGATAAACGAAAATCCGAGCCTACGTTTGTGAACAAACCAGCCTATAAGTAAAGTCACAACTATTGTTGCATTTTGGAGAATCGAAAAATACGGTGTGGATATTAACTCTTGAAAGGTAAGACCCGCACCTTTCATAACAACGATGAACAAAATTTGAATAAAAGCATACCCATTGTAACCATAAGTAGTCATTAGTGCCGCATAGAAAAGATGGACACGAAATACTTGCCATGTACAGATGATTACCAGAGGAAGTTGAATAACAGGCGCCAGCGGACGTAAGTCCAACACGTCAAAAAGAACGTAAGAGAGGAAAGATAGCAGAACCGAACATAAAATAATTTGACCCCAAAACCCGCGGTACGGAAACTTAAACATCGCAAATGTCAGTATAAACAGAGCAAGCCATTCCAGTGATGAAAAAAGTAGAAACCGCATAACTTCCATATGGACTGCCCCTATCGGAATCATTTCCCATTATATGAATTTATCGTCATGTGAATTCGCTTTCATTATACTCCTTAATCTTCCATTTTTAAAGTTAATTTTTGGTATTTTACTGTCATTTTAATAATAATATTGTCAATATTTTGTCGTTATCACCTCCTTTCAGGCTGCAGAACGCCCAAAAAGACCGGGTACGAAGTCGCTGTTCGACATGTACCCGATCTCAGGGATATTCGGCTATCTATTTATTTGCTATAAACGACCGGAAAATGCTCGCCGGCCAATATCTCTCCCGGCTTCACCTCGACGTACTCGTGCATGACATGACCCGAAGCGGGCTCATACCGGGTATGGCCGGGCATATAGTGCACCGCGATCGCTCTTCGCTTCATCTGCGAGCGGTTATGCGGACTGCCGTGCCAGGTCAGGCAGTGGTGGTAGCCGACCTGCCCCTTCTTGATCTCGAACGGAACGGCTTGGATAACGGCGTCCGGGGGCAGCAGCTCCGGCTGCTTATGGTACGGCTTGAACTCCTTCGTGCTGGCCAGATGCTTCATATGATTGCCCCACTTGTGACTGCCCGGCACCATCCACATGCAGCCGTTCTCGATAACGGCATCGTCAAGCGCAACCCAGGCGCTGACAAGATCCGCAGGCTGGATGATCGGCCACAGCGGATGATCCTGATGCCAGCCCGTCGGGCCTCCGGATACCGGCGGCTTATACTGGACCTGATCGTGCCAGATGCGGACCGTACCGGTTTTGCACAGCTGGGCGATTTCCTCCGTAAGCACCGGATGACAGGCATGCCGGAAAAACAAATCGCTCGCCATCCAGATGTTGACGATCTGGACAACCTTTTCATTGACGCTCATCTTCATGTTGTCGTACAGGGACGTCTTCCCGAGCATGTTGTGGTTCAGGACAGGGCGCCTGACCGTTTTCCCCTCGATGACCAGGTCCAATTCCTCTCGAAGCCGCTCCACCTCGTCGTCGCTTAGAATGACGGCTCCTTTCAAATAACCGTTCGTTTCAAATTCCGCCAGCTGCGCTTCCGTTAACATCGCTTCCCCCCGCTTTACATCGAATATCCGTACACGCTAAGCTTATAGCAGAACAGCTCCGGTGTATTTGCAACTGTCCCACCGATTATTTGCAATTATTCCATATAGCCGCTAGTGGGGAGGAAACCGCATGAATATCGGGAATCTGTGGGGCACGACCCCAAGCGTCAATTTCGCCTCCAGATCGGTTACCGACTCGGCCCAACAATGGGGACCGCGCCTGATCCCGGACTGCCAGTTTTATTATGTCGTGTCGGGCCGAGCGGATCTGCAGTTGGGACCTGATCCGTATGAGGTGCATCCGGGGGACTGCGTGTTCTACGGCACGGACAGTCCGCATATATTGCGGGCCGACCCGGGAACCGACTATTACAGCCTGCACTTCGCCTGGCATGCCGACTCCCCCGCTCCCGTACACCCGGCGGGCGGTCTGAGGCACGATGCAGCGCTCGATATGTCGGGCAAGGCGCAGGAGTACGGCGTGTATGCGGAAGGCTTCGGCCATGTGAACGTGCCTCACCGGTTCACCGTTCCCGGCATGCAGCCTCTGCTGCAGCGGATCGTCAACGAATATACGCAGGAGCAGCCGGGCTATCCGTACATGCTCCGGGCGCTGCTGATGGAGCTGCTCGCCTTTGCAATCCGGCATTTTGCCGACCGCAGCCATACTCCGAGGCGGAGCGGCAAGATCGAAGCCGCACTTGGGGCGATGAGAGACCAGCCCGGCAAAAACTGGTCGGTTGCTGAGCTGGCCGGCCTGTGCGGTTACCACCCGAGCCATTTTGCCAAGCTGTTCAGCTCGGAAATCGGGACCAATCCGAAGTCGTACCTGATCAAGGAGCGGCTCAGGCAAACCAAGCAGGCGCTTCTAAGAGGCGAGAAGCTGGAAGCGCTCGCCGATCGGCTCGGTTATACGAGCGTCCACTATTTGAGCAGTCACTTTAAACGGGAGACCGGTCTAACGCCAAGCGAATTCAGGCAGCAGGGGGCGAGGATTGGTACGTGAGGGAGGAGATTGAGGCAAGTCGCCTCGGACAACAAGAGGAGCGGAATCGTCCGGAAATCCGGCGGAGGTTGCGGGGTCCTGACAAGATCGGCACGATACGGTGATCGGATGGCGAGGTATACAGCCGGCGGATACGAAAATCCGGGAACGGCCGGCAAAGTTTCGCCAGAGCGCTGACGAACCGGAGCCAGTACCGATACCATTTTCGGTAACAGGAGCAAGAGCACGAACTAGACAGGTATCAGAACAGGAATCAAAATAAGAACCAGAACAGGAACGGCAGCAGCCGGAGCATAGTCGGAGCGGACCTGCCGCTCCGCTCCGGGTTTCATGCTCCAACGAATCTGTCTAAGCCGCAAGCGCGGCCCCGATCCTTCCTAAAGTTACCCGAAATGCTCCAGCAGAAAGTCGACCAGTTCGCCGGGGCGCACCGGATCGGACGTATGGCGAAATACGAACGGAATGCCATACTCGTCATACCGCTGCTTCAGCACGTAACCGTGCATCGGATGGTGAATCACTTCGCCGACAGGCGCTTCCGCCGGAATGCGCGGCAAATCGAACACGAAATCGTAAATCATAACGATCGGGGGCGCCGCCTCCGACATGAAATTAATCGCCGACGCTTCCTCCGCCAGCTTCAGTACGTCCGGACGATACAGCTCGTCGACCGAAGGAATGCCGTAAAACATCGCGATATTCGGCTGAATATGCGGACCTTCGTATATCCCCTCATAAAACCGCTGGTCCTTGGACACTTGCGTGCCGTATCCGATGAAGGCGCACACGGCCGAGGACGTCCGCTCCACCGGATCTTCGCTGTCCGGCTTCGCGAGATTCCCTTTCAGCGCATTCCACAAGGCGATGTGCCCCCCGGCCGACGAACCGGACGAAGCAATCTTATCCGGGTCGATCTTCCACTCGGCAGCTTGATTCCGGACGAACTGGATCGCCCGCGTACCGTCCTCCATCGGAGCCGGGAACGGATCAGTCGTAATGAACCGATAATTGCACGTGACAACGGAGATTCCGGCCTCCAGACATTCCTTCATAAGAGCCGTCGATAGAAAAACCGACTTGTCTCCGTGCACGTATCCGCCGCCATGGAAGAAAATCAATACCGGAGTCGGCTTGCCGTCTTCGCGCAATACCAGATACGCATCCAGCACGTTTCTCTCATACGGGCCGTATGCCACGTCCTTGTGCTCTACCACTTTCATAAGTTCGTTCAACCTTTCGCAAATTGATAGGCAGGTTCGGAGCCAGCGTGTAGCTTGCTTGAACATGTTTGAACCTGTACATCTGTCTATTAACCCCCTATATTATAGCAGAGAACGGAGAATATTTTCAGAAAAGAGAGAAAAAAAGAACAGCAATTCCTACGGGAAATTGAAGCGGGCAAATCTCACGTTAGTGCATGGGGGAAGCGGGAATAGGTATCTTCGCTTCGGTCGCCCGCCTACGGTTTCGGTTGCCGCTTCCGGGTCATAGCGGCAGCAGCCGCCTTTCGGTAAGAGTCACATACTCCCCCCCTGCAAACGGCTGCTTAACCACGCGAATTAGTAGGGGCATCACCCAGTCACCCAGCGGGAGGTTTGACGCATGGATCGGTTAAGGACCAACTGCTTGGGCTGAGCGTATGGTGAAACAAACCGCTTCCGGAAGTTTTGTTTCCGTTATTTGCTGTTGGCAGCAGAAAATCGACGCATAGCGGAACTTTTTGTTCCGTTATTTGCCATATAGCCGCCTCTATCCCCCTAAATATCCGAGTTAACGGAAACTAAACTTCCGCTATAGTGTGAAAGTTGTATGCGTTCCGGAAATAACGGAAGTCACGCTTCCACTTTACGATGGATGAACCGGTGATTCCGCGGTCCCAAACTATATGCACCCCTTATCCACCGGCGACTCCAATCCTAAATCTCCATACACCAAAAAACGGACCCGCTACGGTCCGTTTCTCTCATCCCTTGTCTGCCTTACAGCTTATCCGCATATTTCGTCAGATCGTCAATCAGCAAATTCGCCGAGCGGATGCCGCCGGACAAGTTCCATATGACCTCTTCCACCTTAAACGCCATGTTGGTTTTGGCGACGTTCAGGTTTTTGTACAGCGGGTCCTTCATCCACTCTTCCTGATTTTTCGTGTCGCCCTTCTCATCCGTGTAGTCCGCATTAAAATAGTACATAATGTCCCCGTCCATATCCGCGATCCGTTCCTTCGTGATCACTTCCATGAACTGCTCCTTGTCCTGCGCCGCCGGACGGGCCAAGCCGATATCTTTCAAGATGACGCTTGCGAACGTATCTTTCTGGTAGATGCGGACCGCCTGGGGCAGGAAGCGATCCAGATGAGCGTGCCGAGAGCCATACCGCTGCCCAAGACCGTAATCGCCATAACGATAAACAGGACCGCGCCGGCATTAACGCCAAGCACGGACGGCGAAGCGAGCGGGTTTTTGGTCAGCACCTGCATAAGCGCTCCCGCCACGGCGAGACTGGCTCCGACTGCCGCGCCGATCAACGCGGACGGCAGCTTGACAGTCCGGATCATCAGGTGATCGTTAGTCCCATTAAAATGAAATAAAGCCTCCCACCATACAGATAAGCTGAACCGCTGAATGCCCAGCGTCATACTCGCCAGCATGCCGGCAAGCATAAGCGTCAGGAGAGGGAGCAGCACGAGCAGTTTGGCTTTGCGGCTTGTGATTAGGCTTGCCACGCTAGATGAACCCCTCCAACCGCCACTTCGGTATTCCGCCTCTCCGTCTCCGGAAAAGCTTAATTAAGTAATTTGTGATAAAGATTATCAATCTCATTAACATTATAAAGGAGCGCCGTCAGCATTGCCATATACGCGATTGCCCGTTTTACATGGACGCTATTGCCCGTGCGCCCTTGGTGCAAAGCCGGAACCAAGCCTGAGGGAGCGCCCCGGGGCAGACCGTTGTGCCGGTCGATCACGGCCAAGCGGTCCGCACACAAGCCGCTTCCGTGCGATACATTCCATTCCCATCCAGCCGCAGCCCGGCGGCGGGAAATCCCTCGTTTACCGATCGCTTACGGATAAAATAAGTCAACGAAACGGATAAAAGCGGACATGTACAAATTTAAATTTCGCCGTTTATAATGATATTGATTATTATTATCAATTACATATTGCTTGGCATTCGCATTCCTATAGAGATGATTCGATCATCAGCTGTGGTTGCCTTGCTTGAACAAGGAGGAAGAAAGAGAATGAAAGCTTTTCATCTGATGCTCGCTTTGGTGATGACGCTGGCACTGGCGGCCTGCGGCACATCGCCAACGACAACGAACGGAAGCGCAAGCGGCCCTTCCGCTCAGCCGGCAGCTGCCGCGCCTCAAACGGACGAGGGAGAAAAAACGATTAAGCATGCGATGGGGACCACAACGCTCAAGAAAAAGCCCGAGCGGGTTGTCGTTCTTTTCAACGGCATGACGGATATTACCGCTCATCTGGGCGTAAAACCGGTGGGATCGGTGCAGTCCTGGGAAGAAAAACCCTGGTACAACTATCTCCGCGCCAAAATGGAAGGGGTGAAAGATCTGGGGGAAGAAACGCAGCCGAATATCGAAGCGATCATCGGGCTGAAGCCGGATCTGATTATCGGGACGAAAACCCGTCATGAGAAAATTTACCCGCAGCTGAGCAGCATCGCGCCGACGATTATGACGGAAGAGATTTTCGACTGGAAGGCGAATGTGAAATACGCCGCCGACGCGCTGTACATAAAGGAAGAAGGCGACAAAATTCTCGCGGATTGGGATAAGAAGGTTGCTGAATTCAAGCAGAAAGCAGGCGACAAGCTGGCGAAGACGGAAGTGTCCATCGTCCGCTTTGAGAGAGACGGCAGCGCCCGCTTCTACGCAACCGGATTTGCCGGCACTATCTTCAAAGAATTGGGCATAGGGCGTCCGAAAGCGCAAATTCTCGAGCCCGGCAAGGCGGTTCTGAATTTGACGACCAAGGAGCAGATGTCGCAGCTGGACGGGGACTACATTTTCGATATTACAAGGCTCAACTCGGAAGAGCCGGCGGTCGAGAAATCGCAAAACGACTGGACCTCGCACCCGCTCTGGAAAAATCTGAAGGGCGTCAAAAACGGCAAGTACTTCAAGGTCGATACGATTACGTGGAACCTGGCGGGAGGCTCGATGGCCGCACAATCGATGCTGGCCGACCTTTATAAATATTTCGACATTAAATAAGGAAATACGTAGAGGAATGAGCGGCAGGATCGTTCATTCCTTTATGAGCGTAGGGAGACTCTCAAGATGAACCTTAATCAAACCAACTTATGGAGAGCCGGCTGGCTGTCGGTTTTCGTCCTTATTTTGCTCGGCTGCTTCGTCGCGAGCATTCTTTTCGGCTCCACGAGATACGAATGGTCGGCCGCATGGGCGTCGATTGTTCACTATGATGAGCATGTGAATGATCAAATTATACTCCGCACGACCAGACTGCCGAGGGCTTGCATGGCGTCTGCCGTCGGAGCCAGTCTGGCGATTGCCGGGGCGCTGATGCAGACGCTCACCCGTAATCCGCTGGCTTCGCCAAGCGTGCTGGGGGTGAATGCGGGCGCCTCCTTCCTGGTTGTGCTGGCGGCGGTTACTTTCTCCGTTTCGTCGCTGCAGGTGCTGATGTGGACCGCTTTTATCGGGGCGGCGCTGGGCGCTGTCACGGTTTATATGCTGGGTTCGATCGGGAGGGACGGTCTGACGCCGCTTAAGATCGTGCTGGCCGGCGCTGCGATGACGGCGCTGTTCTCCTCCTTCACCCAAGCCGTTCTCGTCTTGAATCAGCAGGGGATCGGTACCGTACTCTTCTGGCTGACGGGGACGATCGCCGGGCGCTCCCCCGATTTCCTCATCACGGTGCTGCCGTATATGGCCGTCGCCTGGGTAGCCGCCTGGCTGATTTCCAAAGATATGAATGTGCTGCAGATGGGGGAAGAAACCGCCAAAGGCCTGGGGCAAAAGACCGTGCTCGTCAAATCCCTGGCAGGCCTCTTCATTGTCGTACTGGCGGGCTGCTCGGTATCGGTTGCGGGTCCGATCGGTTTTATCGGTATTGTCATCCCGCATATTTCGCGGTTTTTCGGCGGCCTGGATCACCGGTGGGTCATTCCGTATTGCGGGGTGCTCGGCGCGATTCTGCTGATGCTGGCTGACATCGGCGCACGGTTTATTGCGATTCCGGAGGAGATGCCGGTCGGGGTGATGACCGCGATCATCGGCGTTCCGTTCTTCGTCTACATCGCGCGGAGGGGGTTGGCCCAATCATGAAGCCATATAACACCGTCCGGTTCAAGGGAGGCGTCGTCTCTTTTCTGGTGCACCGGAAATCTCTTCGTATCACGCTCCTGCTGCTCCTTGCTTGTATCGCCGCAGCGATTATCAGCACCGGGCTCGGGGAAATGGTGATTTCTCCCCTGAATGTTTTTCGCAGCCTCTTCGGCATGGGGGCGGAAGACCATACGATGGTGATTCAGAAAATCCGTCTTCCCCGCATTATTGTAGCGATGCTGGTCGGCGCTTCCCTGGCGGCGGCAGGCGCGATTCTGCAAGGCATTATTCGCAATCCGCTGGCTTCGCCGGATATTATCGGCGTCACAGGCGGGGCTTCCGTCGGAGCAGTGACGTTCCTGACGTATTTCCTTGGCACCTTCAGTATCCGCTGGCTGCCGGTTGCGGCGATGCTGGGGGCGGCTGTCGTGTCCGTCATCCTCTACGTTCTCGCCTGGAAAAAAGGGGTTACGCCGGTTCGGCTCGTACTGGTCGGCGTCGGGATGGCCGCCTTGATGTCGGCCGCGACCACCATGATGATCGTGTTCAGTCCGACGAATGATCCGGCGCAGGTGTACCTGTGGCTGACGGGCTCGGTGTATGCCTCGAACTGGGAAAATGTGCTCACCGTGCTGCCCTGGACGGCGGTGCTGCTCCCGCTCGTATTCCTGATGGCCCGGCATGTCAACATTGGACAGCTCGGGGACGATCTCGCGGCCAACGCCGGCAGCGCGGTGGAACGTAATCGCCTGCTTCTGCTGCTGATCAGCGTCGCGCTGGCCGGTTCGGCCGTTTCCGTCGCGGGCGGCATCGGCTTCGTCGGTCTGATCGCGCCGCACATGGCCCGGAAGCTGGTCGGCTTCAGCTTTGAAAACGTGCTGCCCGTCTCGGCCTTGCTCGGCGGTACGGTGGTCGTGCTGGCGGATCTTGTCGGGCGCACGTTGTTCCTGCCGCTTGATATTCCGGTCGGGGTATTCACCTCTGCCGTCGGAGCGCCATTCTTCATTTATTTGCTGTACACGAAACGGAATTCATGATGGGAGCGGTGGCTGTGAATATTCTGGAGACCAAGGAGCTGCTTTTGACTTACGGGGACAAGAGCATTATTGAAGGGCTGAGCCTGTCGATTCCAAAAGGCAAAATTACCGTGTTCATCGGCGCGAACGGCTGCGGCAAGTCGACGCTGCTCCGCTCGATGGCCCGCCTGTTAAAACCGGCCAAAGGAGACATTATTCTGGACGGCAAGCTGATCTCCCGCATCCCGACCAAGGAGATTGCCAAAAGCTTGTCGATTCTGCCGCAGGGGCCGATTGCGCCGGAGGGACTGACGGTGTTTCAGCTTGTAAAACAAGGGCGGTATCCGTACCAGAACTGGCTGAAGACGTGGTCGGAGGACGACGAGCGCCATGTACGGGAGGCCATGCGCGTAACCAAAATGGCGGAGCTGGCGGGCAGCGCGGTGGACTCCTTGTCGGGCGGCCAGCGGCAGCGGGCCTGGATTGCAATGACGCTCGCTCAGGGCACGGAGACGATTTTGCTGGATGAACCGACCACGTATTTGGATATGGCGCATCAAGTGGATATTCTGGATCTGTTGTTTGAGCTGAATGAAAGAGAGCAGCGTACGATCGTCATGGTGCTGCATGACTTGAACCTCGCTTGCCGCTACGCGCATCATCTGGTGGCGGTCAAGGATAAGACCGTCTATGCGCAAGGCAAACCGGAGGACGTGATCCATCCCGAGCTGGTCCGGCATGTGTTCGGCATGGAATGCGAAGTGCTGCACGATCCGTTCTACGGCACACCGCTGTGCATACCGAGAGGAAAGGGGCGGCATACCGACGCCTTCAAGGCGAACGAAGCACAGAAGGCGCAACGCGAAACGAGAGGGGAGATTGCAGATGAGCTTATCCGAATCTAACTGGACTCAAGCCGGTCCGATCGCCAAGATCATTAAAGAAAGAAGAACGATCCGACTGTTCAAGGACGACCCGGTTCCGGACGAATTACTGCTGGAGCTGTTGAATGTAGCGGTTTGGGCGCCGAATCATGAGAACAGACAGCCCTGGCGGTTTCTCTTGTACAAAGGGGAAGGGCGGGCGGCTTTGGCGGATGCGATGCTGCAAACCTACTCGGGCGAAGACCGGGAACGATACGGGAAGCGCAAGCGGGATTATTTTCTGGAGGTGCCTGCTCATCTCGTCGTGGTGCTGAAGGAGGATACGCGTCAAAAGCAGTGGGATGAAGACTACGCGGCCGCCTGCGCGCTTATCCAAAACTTTCAGCTCGCCGCATGGGAACAAGGGGTCGGCGTCGTATGGAAAACGAATCGCTATAACTACGAAACGAATTTCCGGGAAGCGATCGGCATTTTGCCGGAGGAGAAGATCGTCGGGATTCTGCATATCGGATATCCGGCAGTCATCCCTGCCGTACAGAAGCGGACGCCTGCGGAAAACCTGCTGACGATTATCGATAAATAATTGCCTAACCCCTTTTCAAGTCGAGAATGAGCCTTTATAATTTGTGATAACGATTCTCATTATCACTTTTCCGAGTTGCAAAGGGGGATTTGTCCATGCTTCCGGCTTCGGGCTCCACATTCGCTTCCGTCTATCTGTCTTCGATCCGCAAACGCCGGTATCACAAACGGAACACGCTGCTGACCAGGACAAGTCCGGGCGAGCTGCTGGTCGTGGTGATGGAGGGCGAGGGCCACCTCTATACCGAGCTTCAAACCGTTTCACTTAAACCGGGACAATGCATCCGGCTGACACCCGGTCTGACGTTCGAGGTGCTGCAAGAATCGGACGTTCTGGAAGTGTATCTGCTCGCCGTCCGTGAGATGGCCTTTATCCGGCGCAAAGGGGGATGGAGCTGTACGCCCCGGACGACGGTACAACCTTCGGGCAGGCTGTTTTCCGTCATGCTGAGGCCGGTGCCGGATGACATGGAGCGCCTGTACGAGGAGAGCAAACGGTGCGGGGGAGCCGACGCCGAACTGCAGCTGAACTTCCAGCGATTGCTGTACGAATGGAATGAGCAGCTTGGTAAGCAGGAGGCAAGCGGGAAAGCGGCGGTTCCCATTGACCGGACGCTAAGCTATATGCATAAGCATTACGGGGAGAAGATCAAGCTGGAGACGCTGTCGAACCTCGCAGGCCTTACGCCTACCTCGTATTCGAGGAGCTTTAAGAAAGCGAGAAACATGTCCCCCTTTGAATATTTGAACCAGATCCGTATCGATTCGGCCAAGCAGCTGCTGGAGCAGAATGGCTACTCGGTCAAAACGGCCGCCAGCGCTGTCGGCATAGGCAGCGAGTTTTATTTCAGCCGGATGTTCAAAAAAACGGTGGGCTTATCGCCGACGCTGTATATGAAAAGAAGACAGTTGAAGGTTGCATCCGCTTCCTGTTTTCTGTACAAGGATTGCTTGCACTCTTTGGGCATCGAGGACGCCTTTGAGCTAGACGGGTATCTGTGCATGCGAAAAGCTGAAGGCGAGCTGCCGGTGGAAGTTCAACTGGAGCAAATGCGGGAATTTCACCCGGATGTCATCCTGGCCGATGCCAGGCACCTGCCTCTCTATGAACGGTTGAAGCAGATCGCGCCTACAGTCGTCCTTCATCCCAGTATGGACTGGCAAAAGGTCTATATGCGGTTAGCCGAACTGGTAGGCAGGGAGACGGAAGCGAGACAGATCTGCCGTCAGCTTGCCGACCGGATAAAGACGGCGAGGGAACGGCTCGCTCACTCCGTCGGCAATCAAACAATTTCCTTTATCCGGCTGCAGCACGGGATCATTCGGATTCAAGGGAGCGTGGACCATCCCTTGAGCGAGCTGCTGTACGCCAATCTGGGATTGCAGCCGGGCAACTGCGTGCCGCGGAACCAGAGGATCAAGGACGTAACGCCGGACAGCTTGACGCCGTTTGAAACGGACCACTTGCTGGTCTACCAGGATTCGGCGGCGGACAGCGAACTGCTTAAGGAAGCAACCTGGCATAACGCCGTGGAGGTTGAACATAGCCATGTCCATTTCATCCCGAACTGGGTGCGTATGAGCTGGTCGCCGAACGGGCAGCACCAGATTATCGACGTGTTGGAGAATGATGCTGCATTCTGCTAGGGGAATCCCTTTCGGCTCGGGTCTTGCGAGCCGATTTTTTTGTGTCTTTACGGTTCTGTAATCCATCCTCCACCCCTGATTCACGCGTGACCAGGTTAAAGCGCTCGGTTGTGTACGTTCCTCCAAGGGATGGAGCTTATCTTCTTACAAACTCCCGGTTGATTCGCAAAGTCGTCCGCGAAGGAGCCCGCTATAAACGTCTCGCATACCGTCTCCTGCATGATGACTTCCGTCAAACGATACGACTATCCGATCACCCGCGGCGGCCTGCGGCCCTTTGTCGTCTCCCGCCCTTCTATTTGTTACATTTTGCAAGGCTCCGGTACGATGCTCGTTGAGGATGCCGAGTACGAGATCAAGCCCGGCGGCTGCTTTCTGCTGTCCTCCCCGATGAAGGTCGAAGACCCGGAGCGTCTTCTCGTCGTATGGAGCGATCCGGAGGCGGTGGAGAAGCTGAATGATGATCCGCTATGGCAGGAACTTTCGCGGTGAAGGAGCGGCAGGTCAATATTTCGGACAGCGTCGAATGGGACGCTTGGGGGCCGCTGGGGCGGGAACGTACGATCCGCGCTTGCGTGGACTATTTTGCGAAGCTTGTGAAAGGGACGAAGCTTTAAATGACAAAACCTCCAACTTCTCCGTATCTGCAAAGTCGGACGCAAGTGAAGGCTGGGCATGCGCCCGCATCTTCCAAGGCGCACCTTACCCGGACTTTGCAGCGGGATTGAGTTGGAGGTTTGTTTCTGATGATAAGACACTTTACGATCGGAATTGCCGCTTGTTAACCTCGTGAAACAAGTGCCGCCACCTGGGCTCCCGCTTCCTGCATCGTGTTCAGCCACGTCGTCGCCATCAGCATATCACCCAGCGTCGTCATATGCACGCCGTCCGTCGTGAGCGCCTTGCCCGTTCCCCGCCGGAGGAAGCCGATAAACGCTTCATGAGTCGGCACCAATACGGCGCCGAACTCGGCGGCCAACCGGTCCACAATAGCTACGTACGGCTGCAGCATCCGGTTGCCTGTCGAGTCGGGAATCTCCTTGATGATCGTAGGCTGCATCAGGATAAGCCGGCTATCGCAATTCTCCCTGACTTGCCGAAGCAGCTCACGGTACACCGCTTCGAATCGGTCTGGCAGTACTTGCTCCGCATCCGGGGAATCGAGCTGCCGCCACACGTCGTTAATGCCGATCGACACCGACAGCCAGTCGGGTTGATGATCGAGCACGTCCATCGTCCACCGTTTCTGCAGATCGGTTACCCGGTTGCCGCTCGTCCCCTCGTTGATCACCGTCAAGTTCAGCTCCGGGTTGTTCGTTGCGAAGTAATCGTGGAGCAGCCGAACGTATCCCCCGCCCAGCTTCAGCGGATCGGTTTTTCTTCCTTTATCGGTAATGCTGTCTCCTATAAAGACGATCTTATCGTTGCTGCGAAAATTCATGTGCCTGCCCCTTCCTTCATACCGTTAATGAATGATGAATGAGTATAAGAGGTTGTTCAAAAAGTCCACTTTTGATCACGAAGCCTACTCATCGAATATGGAATTCAGCCGGAACTTCCGGTGCTCACAAAAGCTGCCACTACGCTCCGCTCCTCATTTCCTAGCTTCATCCCATCTTCTCGGTGCTGAAAACCGGACTTTTTGAACTCGCACTATAAGTGCGTCTTACGCTTTGGCGTAAACCGGACGCGGCAGCGAGATATGTTCCCGAATCGCCTGCTCCGTGACCGCGAGCTGGTTCACCTCAAGCTTGCGTGTTGCCGTAAAGGTTGACGCGTCTTTGCTCCGGCAGGTCAAAGCGATTGGCAGGCCGAGCTGCTGCTGGTAATATTTCGCGTTCACCGGATAGATCTGCAGCTCGATTAACGAAGCGGTGCTTAGAAAAGCTTGAAGTGTTTCGGCTTTTTGCGGTTCGGCGCTCCAATTGCGTGTCAGCCATACGTACAGGTCCGGATGCATATTCGCCATCACGCCGCTGAATCCGGCCGCTCCCAGTCTAAGCGAGGCGAGCAGCGTCGCCGTATTGGCGTTGAACAGTTTCAGGCTGCTGCCTTTGACGGCTTCCAGCTTGGCTTCGATCTCCGTTTCGCTGCACGACGTATCTTTCAGGAACAAAAACCGGCCGGTCGAGGCGCACCAGCTCAGCACCTGAGGGCTCAGAAGCCGTTTGTACGGATACGGGCACTCGTAAAGGCCAAAGCTGACACCCGGAACGTTCTCGAGAATCGTCTGGGCGCGGCTGATCCACATCTCGTCGGACTCCTCTTCCTTGGCAAACCGGTTCGTGACGATCACGAACGCATCGATGCCGGTTGCGGCGATTTGCCTGATTTCCTCGATCTGCCCTTCCAGGTCGTCCGAGACGTGCCCCGAGGCGATTACCGGAACCCGATTACCCGCTTTCTCCTTGACGAACCGGGCCATTTTCACGCGCTCCTCCAAGCTGAGGAAAAACATCTCGCTCGATTGGCATACCGCAAAAAGCCCGTCTACGCCTTGGCTGATATACCATTCGATCAGCTGCTCCAATCCGTTGTAATCGACTTGCTTGTCTTCCGTGAAAGGGGTGATCATCGTAGGCCATACTCCGTTTGCGATCTCTTTCAATCTCGTCATCTCCGCTACGTTTTATTGGATATCGTTAAGCTTGGAACGCCCGCATCCGGCAATAGGCCGCAGCCCGTCCTGAATACGAGGCATATCGCACCAGCTTCGGGGGTTAGTATGTTCTTGTATAAAGAACAATGTTCACGTAAATTCGTAAATGTTGCCGACGAAGAGGTGCTTCTGTCCGTCCTGACTGCATTCGGGCCTGTCACCAAGCCTATGTCCCCATTCGCTGTTCATCTTCTGGATTAAACTATACAGTTACTCCATTATCCGGCGATTGAGTTCTCATATGCAGAACAACGTTCTTCACAATCTATATTAGCTTTTTTTGATTTGTTTATCAATCCCAAATTTCTAACCATGCCCGGCTGCAGACAACAGTCTGTTGTGTCGGAATGAAGGGAGCGCGTCCTCGTGGAAGGCATCTGATCAGTAGCTGAGGGCTAAGGGGAGATGGATGGAGGCGGACAGCGCAGCGGGTCAAAGCGGCTGGGTGACTAAAAAAAGCGGGTTGCCGGCATCGGCACGCAGCGAATATGGTGATCTGGTAGTCCGGTGATCTGGTGATCTGGTAGTCTGGTAGTCTGTAGTCTGTAGTCTGTAGTCTGTAGTCTGTAGTCTGTAGTCTGTAGTCTGTCGTTCGGGCCTCATTTTACTTGGGCGTGATAATTCTAAGAAGGAGCTGAGAATCATATAGTCCGTCCACTAGAAGCTGCTAAATGACTAATTGAGTCACTACTCAAGCAACCTGCACCTGGTGAGATTCAAATTTACGCTTGTTCCGCGCTCGTTCTGCTAGGTACTGTGCTTTTGGCTTTGGTTTTTTGGAGGTTGGGGTTGGGGTTGGGGTTGGGGTTGGGGTTGGGGTTGGGGTTGGGGTTGGGGTTGGGGTTGGGGTTGGGGTTGGGGTTGGGGTTGGGGTTGGGGTTGGGCTCTTGGCTCTTGGCTCTTGGCTCTTGGCTCTTGGCTCTTGGCTCTTGGCTCTTGGCTCTTGGCTCTTGGCTCTTGGCTCTTGGCTCTTGGCTCTTGGCTCTTGGCTCTTGGCTTTCAACTTCGGCTCCTGGTTCGCACGATGGAATACATCCTGACTGCCGCCGACCGGCGAAATTCCCGGAATATGCCTGCCGTCTGCTGCGCACAACACCAACAAAGCCTTGCCCCAGCATCACCTGGAACAAGGCTTGTCCCGCACCGCACGCGGCGCCCGTTCATCCGCCCGCAGCCATCCTTGGATGATCCGCACTGGCGATGCCTACCTTTCACGTTCGACACGTTCCGATTCGCTCCATCTTTTCACGCTAGCACATTATGAACGGCCTCCCCGTTCGTGCAAAAAACGACCGATTCGGCGTACCGCCTCCGCGAGCCGATCCTCTTCCTGCACGAGCGCAATCCGGACAAAGCCTTGTCCCTGCTCGCCGAACGCGTCTCCCGGAATAACGACAACGCCTGCGGAAAGCAGCATTTCCCGGGAAATTTGTCGAGATGTCCAGCCTGCCGGAATCGGCACCCAGATGAACATTGTCGCTTTTGGCTTCGGCACATCCCAGCCTACAGAGCGAAGACCCTCCACCATAATATCCCGTCGTCGCTCGTAAACGGAAGCGACCTCCCAGCCGGAACCCGAGGCGTGATCGTCCAGCGCCGCTATGCCGGCTTCTTGCACAGCTGCGAATACGCCGTAATCGATATTCGACTTGAGCGTGCGCAGCGCCTGCACCGCCTCCTTGTTGCCGACAAGAAAAGCGAGCCGGCAGCCGGCCATGTTGAAGCTTTTCGACATCGAGTGAAATTCGACGGCGATATCTTTGGCGCCGGGAACTTCCAACACGCTTCGCGGCCGAAACCCGTCGAACGCCATCTCGGAATACGCCGCATCGTGTACGATCAGCAGGTCGCGCTGCCGCGCATACTCGACAAGCTCCTCGAAAAACCCGATCTCCGCCACCGCCGCCAACGGATTGCCGGGGTAGTTAAGCAGGATGAATTTGGCGCGCGCCGCCGTCTCCTCCGGAATCTCGTTCAGACGCGGGAGGAAACCGTTGTCCGCACGAAGCGGCAGCAAGTAAGGCGTCACACCGGCCAAAACAAGACTCGCCGAATAGATCGGATAGCCCGGATCAGGCACAATTGCCACATCGCCCGGATCGGCGACAGCCATCGCCAAGTGAGCCAAACCGTCCTGAGACCCCATCAGCGTCGTTACTTCCGACTCGGGATCGAGCCGGACCCCGAACCGGTAGTCGTACCATCGGGAGACGGCGCTCCGGAACGCCAGCGACCCTTCCGAGGTCGGATAACCGTAGTTGCCGGGATTCGAGGCCGCCTTCGCCAACGCTTCCATCACTCGCGCGGAGGGAGGCCGGTCCGGGCTGCCGATGCCGAGATCGATGATATCAAGTCCTTTGTCAGCCGCTTCCCTCTTCCATTCCGCTACTTCCGAAAAAATAGCCGACCCGAGTAACTGCAGCCGGCTTGATCCGATTCGTTTCATATTCCCAACCCCAAACTTAGCAGCTGTTGCTACATCCCGCAGTCAGGCCTGCTGTTATTCTGCCCCCGATCTATCGGGCAGCTCGTCCCAAATCGAAGAAACGCTCTTTGGCGAAACTTCGCTACAATGATTAATAAGATAGACCAAAGAGATCGGCCAAACGCTCGGCTGAATCCTTTATGACGTTTACCGTTTACTTTCTTAACGATTGGAGGAAGCCGCCTTCGGAAGCCATCAAATTTTGCACCAGATCGAGCATAAAGAACAAAGCAATCGCCAAAGCACCGTATCCGAGGCCGAATTTCCAGCGTACCGCATTCGGCACTTTATAGTAATTCTCATTTTCGTGAGGCTCATAGTCGATCTGGTAGCGAAGGACGACCATTTTCGGAGACTGCCGCCAGCGCCGCTCGACCTTTAATCCGGTAACGGACCGGATCAGTCCCTGTTCGAGCATCTTCACAGGCTTCACAGCGCCTGCTTCCTCCCACTCGATCTCGACCCACAGCTTCCCCTCCATATCCGAGTAGGCGCGGTAAGGAAGCTCTACGTTTTCCCGGAACGGCTTCAGCATCCAATCTTCGCCCGGGATTTCCTCGTACGGCACTTCGATCTTTCCCCAGACCGAATAGTCCGCCGTCCTGCCCCGGTACATCACATACTTCGAGAACAAGTCCCATACGAACAGCAGCCACAGGAAAAAAAACAGATACGACCGCAAATAAATAACGACGAACAAGCCGCCGACCGCCCCTGCTACCCAAAGCCACCTGGTTACCGTGGAAGCGATGCGTCCGCCGTCCAACGGATGGATCGGCAACAGATTGATCAGGTTCAGCGTAAACCCGATATACGCAATCGCATAAAACATCGCATGACCCGACACCAGCCCGATCAGAAACGACACAAACGCTCCGATCGTACCGAGCAGCGGGCCTCCCATCGCTACATAGGCTTCCGTCTCCGCATCGCGGGGATTGCGCTTCAGCATGATCAGCGCGCCCAGAAACGGGATAAAAAAAGGAGCGGTCACCGGAATCCCCTTCTGCCGGGCGGCCACCACATGACCGAGCTCATGGACGAGCACCATAATCGTCACGCCAAGCGCAAACTCCCATTGATAAAACCAAGTATAGATTGCCGTAGCGACGGCCATGCTGAGCAAAGCCCCGCTTTTCTTCCCCAGCTGCAAAAACCGAAGCAGCGCTTTGATTCGTGCGAGCAAAAACGTACCGACCGCGCCCGGCGCCCGGCGTACGCTCCAATTTTGTTTCGTCTGTCGCTTCAACGAGCCGCCCCCTTTTCTCTCTCTTATACGCGGTTCCAGACACGCTCGTATTCGTCTTCTTTATAACCGACCGTTACATGCTCCCCATCATAAATGATCGGACGTTTAATCAGCCGGCCGTTCGAGGCGAGCAGCGCAATCATCTCTTCCTCGTTCATTCCCGGCAGCTTGTCCTTCAGGTTCATTTCCTTGTACACTTCTCCGGACGTATTAAAAAACTTCTTTAAAGGAAGCCCGCTTTTGCCGATGATCTCGGTCAGCCGTTCCGCCGAAGGCGCCGTCTCGAAAATATTGACGACTTCGTCCGGCACTACGCCTTTGTTCCGGAGCGATTTCAAAGCGTCCCGGCACGTTCCGCATTTCGGGTACAAATAGGCGGTTATCCGTGTACTCATCAGTCTTTCCCCTTCCAGTCTCAAATAGCCTTTCTAATTATACATGAATCGGACAAACAATAAAGAGTCGCTTGACACAAAAACCATAAAGAAACCCGCCAAGCAGCGGATAATTTTCGACAGATGTTGGAAACGTAAGCGGAGGAAGAGACATCCAATCGGGGAGGATACGCCATGAACTTGAAAATGGGCTTCAAAACGATCGCCGCGGCTACCGCCGCCTTGCTGCTCCTGACCGCCATTACAGCCGGATGCGGCGGCTCTGCCTTGCGCCAGCAGGATGTCGGCTCGAGGGACGACACCCAGGGCGGCAAAGGCAAATTGCACAAAGGCGATCTTCATTCCAAATGACCGGACCTTAGCCGGGCGAGAAGCCCGGTCAAGTCCGGCGGCAGAGCAGCTTCGAACCGGACTGGTCCGCGCCCGGACGGATGCTCGAAGCCGAGCGTGGAAGCATGGAGCGCATGACGGCCGAGGGTCTCTCCCTCGGCTGTTTCATTAGAATCTGCGGAATAGGCCGCAACCCGCCGCCCTTCTTCGTCCGTCCCGTACATCTCGTCTCCTAGCAGCGGATGGCCGATATGATTCATATGGACGCGGATCTGATGCGTGCGCCCCGTCTCCAGCTTCAGCCGGACGAAAGTTGCCGCTTCCCCGTACCGTTCCAGCACCTCATAATGCGTGACCGACGGATAACCGGTCGGCGTGACGATCCGGACATGCGGCGATTCGGGATCGCGGTCGATCGGACCTTCGATGGTCCCCCTGTCCTCCGGCACATTGCCGCGCACAACGGCTATATACCATTTATCAACGGCGCCGTTCTGCATCTGCTCGGAAATAAACTGGTGGGCGTACGGGTTTTTGGCGATCGCGAGTACGCCAGACGTCTCGCGGTCCAGCCGGTGCACCGGCCGGAACCGGACTTTCTCCCCCCGCTGCTGCCAGTAATACACGACCGCATTGGCCAGCGTATTCATATAGTGACCGTGTGTCGGGTGGACGATCATCCCGGCCGGCTTGTTGACGATCAGCAGATGCTCGTCCTCGTCGATCACGTCGAATTCGATATCCTGCGGCAAAATATCCTCGGATTCTTCTTCCTCCATGCGAACCTCGACCACATCCCCGGCCTGGACGCGCACCGACGTATACTTCCGCTCTCCGTTGACGGTGATCCCCTCCGGAGTCAGCTTCAGACGGGACAGGAGCTTGCGGGACAGCTGCATCCGGTCGCGGAGAATATTTTTCAGCATCATGCCGTCCTCATCAGACGGCACGATGTAAGTAAGCGGCTCGTAATAGCTCATCTGGACTTGCGGCGGAATACTTCGGGGCTTCGTTCGTATTCGACATCCGGCACGCCTTCTCGGAAATTGGCCGTGCGGGCTACCGTGAAGAAGAAATCGGACAGCCGGTTCAAATACCTGCGCACCTCTTCATTAATCTCCGCCTGCTTGGACAAGGTGACGACTCTCCGTTCCGCTCGTCGGCATACGGTCCGGCAGACGTGAAGCAGCGCCGAAGCCTGCGAGCCTCCGGGCAGGATGAACCGGGTAATGTCCGGTGTCTCCGCATCGTACTTGTCGATCCACGTCTCCAGACGGTCGACCATCTCCGCGTTCACTTTGTAAGGACGCAGCTCCGGCTTGAGCAGAGCGAGGTCCGACCCGCAGTCGAACAGCTCCTGCTGGACCAGCTCGAGGTCGGCTTTCAGGTCGTCCATCGTGCCGCTGGTCATCACGCTGATCGTCTGCCCGACGAAGCAGTTCAGCTCATCCGTCGTGCCGTACGCCTCCACCCGGACATCGTCCTTATCGACGCGTCCTCCGATAACGCCTGTCTGCCCTTTGTCGCCCGTTCTTGTATAAATTCTCATTCGTTTCCGCTCCCTTCGTCGCTTCCTTCTATCATCGCATAGATTCGGGCCATATCCAAATGGCTCCTGACATGATCGGCCAACCGGTCAAAGGCGGCCTCGCGTTTGCTGTGGAACTGGAGCTGCCCGTCAAGAGGCGCCCAGCCTTTATCCGTACGGATCTCGTTAATCCAGACCCGCCGAAGCTCGTCGTTGTGCAAAATGCCATGAACGTACGTGCCCCACACTTTCCCGTCCTCCGACATCGCGCCGTCTTCATGGTACGATGCCGCAAGCTCGGGCGCATCGTGAATCCGGATGGAGAACGGACGCCGGACATCCTCCACAAATACCGTCCGGCCCATATGAATCTCGTAGCC
This sequence comes from Paenibacillus sp. GYB004, assembly GCF_036577605.1. Classification (NCBI taxonomy): domain Bacteria; kingdom Bacillati; phylum Bacillota; class Bacilli; order Caryophanales; family Paenibacillaceae; genus Paenibacillus; species Paenibacillus sp. GYB004. The sequence continues at coordinate 92,416 of NZ_JARBDB010000009.1, read as the reverse complement.
TTCGACGGGAAGAGCCCCCCTCCCGGCTCCCGGCCAATTCGCCGACCCGCTGACCCGCTCGGTCCGTTTATCCGGCGTAAACGTCGTCTCGGACGGAAACAGCCCGATGCCCGGGAGCTCTCCGGTATCCGATTCGATCCGATCCGGGTCGAGCAGACGGCGGCCGAGCATCTGGTAACCGGCGCATATGCCGATCAGCCTGCCGCCCTCTTGCACATGCCTGCGGACGCACGCCTCCAAGCCGTTTTCCCGCAAAAACTTCAAGTCGTCCACCGTGTTTTTGCTGCCAGGTAGGATCACGGCGTCCGGCTCTCCCCAATCGGATACGCCGGAGACGTACCGGACGTGAACATCCGGCTCCTCGAACAACGGATCGAAGTCGGTGAAGTTGGACAACCGCGGCAGACGCAGCACTGCCACATCGACCTGCCCTTCCCGCTTCGGTCCGGACGGCCGCTTCGCATCGAGCGAGGCCGAGTCTTCATCCTCCAAGCCGAGATCCGGCAAGTATGGGATTACGCCCAGCACCGGCTTACCGGTACGCCGCTCCAGCCAATCGAGTCCCGGCTTCAACAAGGTAACGTCGCCGCGGAATTTGTTGATGACGAATCCTTTGACGCGATCCCGCTCCTCCGGCGTCAAAATGTCCAGCGTACCGACGAGCGACGCGAAAACGCCGCCCCGGTCGATGTCGGCGATCAGCAGCACAGGCGCATCCGCCCAGCCGGCCAGTCTCATGTTGACGATATCGCGGTCTTTCAAATTCACTTCCGCCGGGCTCCCTGCCCCTTCGATGACGACAACGTCGTAGCGGCGGCGCATCCGCCCCAGCGCTTCCTTGACGATCTCCTGCGCTTCGCCCAAATATTTCTCCCGGTACGTCCTAGCGTCATAATCGCGCAGCGGCTTGCCGTGCACGACAACCTGGGATACCATGTCCTTTTTCGGCTTCAGCAGAATCGGGTTCATGTCGGTCGTCGCCGCGATGCGGCAGGCGTCGGCCTGCATCCCTTGAGCGCGGCCGATCTCTTTGCCGTCCGGGGTCACATACGAGTTCAGCGACATGTTCTGCGACTTGAACGGGGCCACTTTCCTGCCGTCCTGCAGCAGGATGCGGCACAGCGCCGTCGTCAGGATGCTTTTGCCCGCATCGGACGAAGTGCCCTGGAACATAATCGTAGGCGCAAGCGGCGCCGAGTCTCCGGACTTAGGAATGCCTGAATGCTCCGTTTCGGCTGGCGGAGCTTCATGGGCCGCAGGCTCTCCGTTTATCCGCAGCGCTTGGGCAAGACGCGTGATTAACGTCTCGTTGTCCTCCCGGAGACGGACCGCCACGCGAAAGTACGAGTCGTTTAAGCCGGGGAACAACGAGGCGTCCCGGATCAGCACCCCAAGTTGTCCCATGAGGTTTTGGAGCGTCTTGACGTCTATCCCCAAGCTTTCCGGAATGGAGACGAGCAGAAAGTTAACGTCGCTAGGAAATACGTGCAATCCGAGCGATTGCAGCCCCTGCACCAGCCGCGGCCGCTCGTCCTCCAGCCATCGCCGGGTCCGCTCGGCATACTCGCGCTCGGCAAGCACGGCCTGACCGATCCACTGCGCCATCGTATTGACGCTCCATGGCACCTGGAGCTCCTTCATCGCCCGGATCTCCTCCGGATGTGCAACCATAAATCCGAGCCGGATGCCCGGTATCGCATAAAATTTCGTCATCGAGCGGAGCACATAGAGCCCTTTGGTTGCCGACGCCAGCCGGATCAGACTGACCGCTTGCTCGTCCGGCGCGAAATCGACGAACGCTTCGTCCAGCACGAGCGGAATCCGGTCCTGAACGAGCCGGTGAAGCATAGCCGGGTCCGCCATTTTACCGGTAGGATTGTTCGGATGGCCCAGCAGGAGCAGGTCGGCGGAGGCTGCCGCCTGACGGAGCGCCGTCTCGCTTAAAGCGAATCCGTTATCCGGGGATAGCGGGATGTCGACAATCCCGCCGCCGATTTTCCTCACCGCTTCCTCGTATTCCGAAAAGGACGGCCTTGCAAGACCGACGGACTCTGGCTTCAGCGCCCGTACGGTCAGGTCGATCAGTTCGGCGGCCCCGTTGCCGACCAGAATGCTCGCTTCCGGTATTCCGTACTTCTCCGCGAGCGTACGGCGCAATTCCCGCACCGCCGGATCGGGATAACGGGCCAGCTCCCGCCAGCGTTCCGCCAGCAGTTTCCCGACTGCTCCCGGAGGGCCAAACGGGTTCATATTGGAGCTGAAGTCGAGGAATCCGTCCGCCGGCAGTCCATAAAGCGATTCCGCCGTCGTTAAATCTCCCCCGTGTCCGTATCGTTCCAGCATACTTTCTCTCCCCCTACTCTACCAATTCATCGCGATTACAGCCAGCAGCAGCACCGCGCACTCCAGAAACTCGACTAATGCTCCATAGGTATCCCCGGTCAGTCCGCCCAATTTGCGCGCCATCGAACGAGCCAACGCATAACCAAGCGCTCCCGCGATTACGACGAGTCCCGCTGTATACCCCAGCGCTTCCCACCAGGGGTAACGGAAGGCGAGCAGCGCGACCAAGCTCCCAGCGATCGCAGGAAGCGAGGCAACCTGAGCTTGAGAACGGGTTACGGAAGTAAATAAACTTCCGAGCCCTTGTCCTTCCCTCGCGTAAGGCCAGCCGGCAATTGCCCAAACGATGAACCACCGCCCCCACATCGGGGCAACGATCAGGAAGGCCAGCCACTTGTCCGAGTACGCCGCCATCGTGACCAGCAGCGAAAACTTCATAAGCAGCATCAGAACGCCGGCCACAACGCCCATGGCGCCTACCCGGCTGTCCTTCATAATTTCCAGCATCCGCTCCCTCGAACGGTGACTGAGCAACCCGTCGGCGGAATCCATCAAGCCGTCCAGGTGCAGCGCTCCGGTTACCGCCACCCACAATCCGAGTACGATAACCGCAGTTGGCGCCGAAGGGAGCAGCAGTTCCAGCAGCCACGCCGCAGCGGCCAGCATCGCGCCGAGCACGAGACCGACTACCGGGTAATACACGGTGCTCCGCCGAAACAGCTCGTCCGTATAATCCAGCTTCATCCGCACCGGTAGCCGCGTCAAAAACTGAAACGCCGACGCGCAAGCTCCCAGCTCCGTTACCCATACATTGTTGCGACCACTGCGCATAACAGCCCTCCTGCAACCAGATAACTTACCCCATAACATATTCGGATCGTGAGCACAATATCTCCCCGGCTTCGCTCACGGAGCGGCCAGCCCATGCGGGCACGGTCGCTGACGACGTCCCCGTAGCGGTTGAGCCCGCCGAGCTCGATTCCGATCGCTCCGGCTACGGCCGATTCCGGGATGCCACTGTTCGGGCTCGGGTGGCGCGACGCGAACGTTACGACCGATTTGGCCGCTCGAGCCGCCGACAATCCTTTGCCGAATGCGCAAACGCAAACGATCATCAGGCCGGTCAGCCGCGCCGGTATGTAATTGAGCACATCGTCCAGCCGGGCCGAAGCCCAGCCGAAATGCAAATATTTCGCGTTTTTGTAGCCGACCATCGAATCGAGCGTGTTCGCCGCCCGGTACAGCATCGCAAGCGGTGCGCCGCCCAGCAGAGCGAAGACGATCGGCGAGACGAAGGCGTCCACCGTATTCTCCGATACGGTCTCGACCGTCGCCCGGACAATTTCCGGTTCGTCCAGCCGCGTCGTATCGCGCCCGACGATGTAGCCGACATATTTGCGCGCATCCTCCATGTTGCCTTCGCTGAGCGGACGATACACCAGCATGGCGGCGTCCTTCAGCCCTTTGACGGCGATCGTCGTCGAGATGAACCAGACGTTGACCGCATACCCGAGCCAGGGATGAATTAGCAAACACAGCTTCACGATCACGAACATAACGGAAAAAGCCGCCCCGACCGTCAAAACAGTCAAAGCGACACCTTGAAGACGCAGCCGGCGCCGATCCGAAGGAGCGGTCTGCGCTTGGTGGGATGCGGCCGCAGGTGCCGGCGCAGCGGACTCCCCGGTCGCATTGGCGTGCTGTTCCGATGCAGCAGACTCCCGTGGGGCGGATACTTGTTGTTTAATTTCTCCGCTTCTCAGCCGTTTCTCCAGCCGGGAAATCAACCTGCCGATCCATATGACCGGATGCGTAGGCCAACGCGGATCACCGACGATCCAATCCACCAAGATAGCGGCGATCACCATCCAAGCCGTTTCTTGCCATGAAAACAGCAGCACCTTCATTCCCCCTGTTCCGCGCATCGCTCCGACGTCCGCCCTTGACAAACAACCATCCAACCATTCAGTCAGCCTGCCGGTCCGATCCGCCAGTACGTCTATCTTGCCAAGTCATCCGTCCTTCAATCTGCCGTCCCTATCAGGCTATCAGTCCGTCTAACTACTATCGGTGTGTCCGTTTGTCGTCTGTCCGCCCGGCTGTAGACTCTGCTCGGTTCGCACCTTAGTTTTCCAACTAATTGGCCGTAGTTGCAGCATTAATGCCTCGCTTTCATCACCAAGCGAATAGGAGGGAGCGATTTGCGATTTGCGACTCTAATTGTTGGTTTCAATCAACTCGTCGAGCGAATAAGAGCGGTTTGAGACCCTTATTTGTTGATTTCGATGATTAGCCGGCTGAATAAGAGCGGTTTGAGACCCTTATTCCACGCCCGTGCCGCGCGGCGCAAACCGCTCCGCACCCAATGTGTTACTCGAACCGGAAGGCCAGCCGCTTCAGTTCGACCGGGATGCCGCTCGTGACGAGGAATACTTCGCCGCTGACCTCGGCGATCCGCTGGTTCATCCGTCCCGCGAGATCGCGGTAGACGCGGCCCAGCTTGTACTCCGGCACGATACCGCTGCCGACCTCGTTCGTTACGAGCAGCACGGTGCCCGCGCAGCGGCGCACGGCTTCCGCCAGCTCGTCGATCCGCTCGCCGACGCGTTGCTCCATGTCGGCTTCCTGCTCGTAGCGGAACAGCCAGTTCGACAGCCACAACGTCAGGCAGTCGATCAGAACGACTTCCCCGACTCGCGGCTCGTGCCGGTGCAAGTAGTCCGCCACCTCCAGCGGCTCCTCGACGGTTTGCCAGGCAAACCCCGACTCGTCCCGGCGTTCCCGGTGCAGCGTCAGCCGTTCCGTCATCTCCTCGTCGAACGGCTGCGCCGTCGCGATATAGATGCCGCTATTCCCGAGATGGGCGGCATATCGTTCCGCGAAGGAGCTTTTTCCGCTCCGGGCCCCGCCCGTAATCAATACTTTCATGCCGAATCCTCGCCTCCGCCCGCTCAGTTCTCCGATACGCCGGCGCTTTCGAACGTCGCCATCTCGTTCATCAGCTTCATCGCCGCTTCCACGACCGGAAACGCCATCACCGCGCCGGTGCCCTCGCCCAGTCTCATATCCATCTGCAGTATCGGCCGCAGGCCGATATGCCCCATCAGTACCCGGTGTCCCTGCTCCTGGGACAAGTGGGACGGGATCATGTACGGCGCCGCCAACGGGGCCAGCCGCGAGGCGACCAGAGCCGCGGCGGACGAGATAAATCCGTCTACGACGACCGGACAGCGGTTCACCGCCGCGCCGAGAATAACGCCGACCAGACCGGCGATCTCCAAGCCGCCGACCTTCGCCAGCACATCAAGCGGATCGCCCGCATCCGGGCGGTTCACCTCCAGCGACTGCCGGATCACGTCGCACTTGCGCCGCATCCCTTCGTCGCCGATGCCGGTACCGCGGCCTACAGCGGTTTCGACGTCGGTGCCGGTCAGCGCTACCAGCAGCGCCGAGCTCGGCGTCGTGTTGCCGATGCCCATCTCGCCTGTCGCGAACATCCGGTAGCCTCGTTCCGCGAGCCCGTTCACGATGTCGATCCCGACGGCTATCGCCCGGACCGCTTCTTCCCGGCTCATGGCCGGCCCAACCGCCATGTTGTCCGTCCCCATCTTCACCTTCCGGCTGACCAGCCCCGGATGGCTCAGCTCGGCGTTCACGCCGATATCCACACAGACGACATCCGCTCCGGTATGGCGGGCCAGCACATTCACGGCGGCTCCGCCGTTCAGAAAGTTCATCACCATCTGAGGCGTGACCTCCGCCGGAAAGGCGCTGACGCCTTCGGCGCAAACCCCATGGTCTCCGGCCATGACAACGACCGCTTTCTTCGACAAATCCGGGTTCAGCTCTCCCGTGATGCCTGCGATCTGCCTGGCGATCTCCTCGAGCTTGCCCAGGCTGCCGGGCGGCTTCGTCAGCCGGTCCAGCTTGTGCGCGGCCGCTTGCTTCGCGGCCTCGTCCGCCGCCCCTATACGACTAACCATCTGTTCCAATAATTGCTGCGATTCCATGATGTGTTCGTCCCCTCCCGTACCCGGTTATTGGAATGGCAAAACGTGCTTGCGCTGCCCCATGTCCGCCTCCGGCAAGCCAGGCTGCAGCAGCAATTGAGGCGCTCCGGATACCGGATGCGCCGTGATGATCGGCTCGGTGCCGTATACCATGGCGATCAGCTCCCGATCGATTACTTCCCAGGGCGTACCGATTTTGACGATGCCGCCGCGGTGGATCAGCATCAGTCTGTCGCAATATTGAGCGGCCAGATTCAAATCGTGCAGAACGGCCACGACGGTGAGCGGCTGCTCGGATTGCCAGCGGCGGACCGTGTCCATCATCTGCACCTGGTAGCCGATATCGAGAAAGGTGGTCGGCTCGTCGAGCAGCAGCAGCCGCGGCTGCTGTGCCATCACTTTACCGAGCGCCACGCGCTGCCGTTCGCCGCCGCTCAAATATTCGAGCGACCGGTCGGCGAAAGGCTCCAGCTGCAGCTTCGTCAAAATGGCGTCGATCAGGCCGGAAAAATCGTCCGGCTCGTCCCCGAGCCAATTTTGAAACGGAAACCGCCCCATCTCAAGCACTTCGCGCACCGAAAAGCCGATCGGAGGCAGCGCATCCTGCTGCAATACGGCCAGCCACCGGGCAAGCTCCTTGCGGGCAAACGAACCAAGCGGCTTGCCGTCCAGCCGGATCTCGCCCGAATCGGCCCGGTCCACCCCCGATATGAGCTTCAGCATCGTCGATTTCCCGCTCCCGTTCGGCCCGATGATACCGAACGTCTCCCCTTCCTTCACGGCAAACGACACTTCCTCCAGGACGGTGCGGTTGTCGAACGACTTGGATATTCCTTTTACCTCGATCATACGATCAACCTTTCATCGTCTTCTTTTGTCTCGTGAGCAGGTAGGCGAAGAACGGGGCCCCGAGAAACGCCGTCACGACGCCGAGCGGAATCTCCGTCGGACTCAGCACCATCCGGGCGAGCGTATCGGCCCACAAGACGTAGATCCCCCCGAACAGGAGCGATAACGGAATAAGCAGCCGATAATCGGGACCGACCAGCAGCCGGACCAGATGAGGCGTAATCAGACCGACGAAGCCGATGACGCCGCACACCGATACGGCTACGGCCGTCAGCATCGTCGAGACGATCAGGACGTTCCGCTTCGTCCGGTCCACCTGGACGCCCAGATGGGCGGCATGCCGCTCGCCAAGTGCGAATAGATTCAGCGAACGGCCGTAAGGAATCAGGAAGACGGCGCCGATCACGAGGTACAGCGCAACGACCGTCGTATACGGCCAGCCCCGCAAAGCGAGACTTCCCATCAGCCAGAACAGGATTTCATTGACGACCTTGTTCGCAGACATCGCCACCATAAAGGAAACGAGCGCGCTTAAAAAGGACGAAACGACCACACCCGACAAAATTACCGTCTCCGTGCGGAACTTCCCTTGTATTCCGGCGAGCCGGAACACGATCCCTAATGTAATGCTGCCGGTAATAAAAGCGACGATTGGAATCGTCCAAATGCCGAATAAGGCATAATGAAGCCCGAATAAAATAAGAAACGCTGCTCCGACCGACGAGCCCGAAGCGACGCCGAGCGTATACGGATCGGCCAGCGGGTTGCGCAATACGCCCTGAAACCCCGCGCCGGCGATCGACAGCGCCCCTCCGATGAGTACGCCCAGCACAATACGCGGCAGACGAACCTTCATAATAATCTGCTCCGACGATTCAGGCCAGATGACCGGAACCGATTCCCCGAGCCACGGTACCTGCTTCAGCAAAATTCCCCACACATGGGGAATCGGAATCCGCGCAGAGCCAAGCGACAAGCTGACTACGACGGAAAGAAGAAGGAGCACGATGCCGGCTCCTCCCCATAACAGCAGCTTCTTCTTCATTTATTTCACCAGATCGGGATAAATCGCTTTGGCGACATCCGCAAGCGCCTTCGTGATGCGAGGTCCCGGGCGCGCCAGCAGACTGTCGTCCAGCCCGATCACTTTATTGTTTTTAATCGCATTGATTTTGTCCCAGCCACCGCGGCTGCGGATCGTTTTCTCCAGATCGGGAACGCCTTTGGCGAAGAAGATGACGTCCGGATTGGACTGGATGATCTTCTCTTCGCTGATCTGCTTCCAGCCCTGCAGGTCGGATGCGACGTTGACGCCGCCGGCCAGCGTGATCAGGTCGTCCATGAATTCGCCTTTGCCGACCGTCCAGCCTGGGGAAAATTCGATATATACTTTCTTCTTCTGGTCTTCCTTCAGCCCTTTCAGAGCGTCCGTGACCTGCTGCTTTTCCTTCTTCATCTGTTCGGCGACTTTCTCCGCCTGCGCCTGGGTATCTGTAATTTGTCCGAACAGAAGAACGCGCTCGATCGCGGCGTCAATCGTTTTCGGGTTCGTCTGGAACAAATTCAACTTCAGCTCGTTCAGCTTCGCCACCGAATTTTTGTTCAGCGACAGTCCTGCGAATACGATATCCGGATTAGCTGCGATAATCGCTTCCGGATTTCCTTGCAGATCGCCCATTTTCGGCTTGCTTTTCGCTTCCTCCGGGTAATCGTCGAGATTCGACACGCCTGCAATCTTGCTGCCGAGCCCCAGCGCGAACAGCACCTCCGTCTCTGTCGGAGACAGCGATACGATGCGTTCCGGCGCCTTCGCGAACGTAAACTCCTTGCCGGAGTCGTCCTTGATCGTAAGCGGGTAGGAAGTCTTTTTGCCTGCGGCTTCCCCGCCGGTTGCAGCCGAACCTCCGGTTGCCGGCGCCGGCTCCTTGACGCCCCCTTCTTGCTTTTGACCGCATGCCGCGAGCGCGAACGCAAGCGTGACGGACAGCAGAAGCATGATCAGCTTCTTCATGGTTGCTCCCTCTCCTTTAGAGTTACTCTCCTTGCACGAACGTTCCCCCGATTCCTCCGACCCGACTCACAAAAGAAAACCCCCATCCTAGACCGGAGGGGGGCAGCAAACACGGGTAATCGCGCATCCGCACGAATACATGAAATTCCCGAATGTTGCCGGCTCCTTTTCCTCGAAGGAAGCAGTGCATAAACGCAACAGGCAGGTCTCCTGACTCATAGGATGCGCCCTATAATCAAGCGCTGCTTCTTCCGCCTTCCCGTCTGCATCAGACAGTGGCCTAGTGGAGGAAGCTCCTATATCACAGTGGCGGGACCGTGTCGGACTTGCACCGACTTCCCTTTTAACCCGGTCGCATGCTGACTTCCGGGCACCTGTTGACAGCGATTCCTTCCGCAGCGGCGAACCGTCTGCGGACATCTTGCTTACGGATCGATTATAGGCTATATCCGGCGGGTTTACAATACATCTCGTACAAATGCCATGCGTGCCGCCAGCCGTTCCCCGCTCCCCATACGACCGTAATAAGCGGGTCCTCGTTATGAAAACCGAACCCGCCGAGTCCCCCTCCTGATTCCCTCTAAAATGTGCTCTCCATAGGTCGATTCCGGAATTCCGGTTCGCCGCGAGAGCCGGGCCCCAAGGACAAGCTGCGCAATGACAAAAAGCGCCCGGTTACCCAAGCGCTTAGGCTCTATCCATGCCTAGTTGTTATCGCTCACTGCCGCTGATCCGTAATTCCTGCATTCATCTGCCGGCTCACTTCCTGCAAAATCAGCTCCTCCATCTCGGGCACAAAGCGGCTCTTGAAGCCGATCGTGAACGGGTGATCCGCTTCGTATCCGCCCTCCTTGAGAATGCGGCGGGTCGGGATGTACGAATAAACGCCGTTGGAGTAACCAAGCACGATCAGCTTCCGGTCCGGGCAGCCGCGCTTCAGCATAAGCGAATATTCGGTCGGGATTTCGCTTTCCAGCGCTGCGAGCACAACCCGATCCGACAGCTTCCAGGTTTGCACATAGAGCGGAAGCTTCGTCTTCACGACGCCCCTTTGCTCCGCCTTGATCGTCCGCTCCGCCGCGCGGCGATAAAATTCGCCCGCCTCCCCGCTCAGCAACTGGGCCATCTTCCGCTCGTCGGGAGCCCCTGCGGACAAGTCGATGCTGGCCAGCTCCGAACGGAACGGACCTTCGATCCCGGCATACGTCCCATCCGTCAGGACACGGCCCACCTCGCTCGCCAATTCGTCGCCTGCGGCTTGCATCTCCGCGGTCGAGCACACCTTGAAGCGGCCGTCCTCTGCACTATGACGCGGCTTCAGATCGCCGGCGGCGCCTTGCAGGAAGACCGCGATCTCTCCGGGACGCTCGTCCTCCAGCCTGTGGCAGGCACGCCCGACGAATTAATACTTGATATCTTCGGTATAATCGATCGCGGCCGAGTCTTCGTGCCACTGATCCTGGGCGAGGCTGTAATTGCCCCGGCGCAGCTCCGGATGCTCGCCTGTCAAGTGAATCGAAGCGTGCGTGTGCGTGAAGTGGAGCAAAATATCGGCTTCTTCCAGCCCGAACCGCTCGCCGAGCGCCTTTTTGACACCGAGCACGAATCCCCTGTCCGCTCCGAGCGCGTCGAAGACGACAAGCAGCAGATCCTTGCCGCCCTCCGAGAGCAATACGGCTTTGACGTACAGCTCGTCGAGCAGTCCTTCGCTTTTGCGGGTTCTTGCCCCGAATCCGGCCATAAATACAGGCTGCGGCGGTGTCATGCTTTGCTTCATTACCGCAAACTTCATCTTCCTCCACTCCTTCGCCAACTTGATGATTACGAAGCACCGGCAACAAGTCCGATCTGCCGACTGGACGCTCCTACATACCTTTCACCGGAACCGCCCCTTACTCCTTCAACGAGCCCAGCATCGCGCCTTTGACAAAATGACGCTGCAGCAGCGGGTACACGATCAAAATCGGAAGCGTCGCAAATAATACGATGCCCGCCTTCATTTGTTCCGGCGTGTACAAGCTCGCGATCTCCTGAGCCGACATCGAATCCTGCACCTGTCCCTCGATGACCAGATTGTGTTGATTTTGGGTGTTGCGTGGCTTCCATTTCGGGCATCTCTACCTGCAAAATCCGCCCTGGGCGGGTCGTCAAAAGTCTGAATCGCACAAAAAGAGGCTGTTCCAAAAGTCATTTTGCGATTTCTTGAGCCCGCTTAGAACCAATTTTCCTTGAGAAAAAAGACCCCAACTTCCACTTTAGTGTGGAAATTGAGGTCCTTTCGCGTTCGGAAATGGGGATGTTGCTATGTCAAGCGAACACTGTCGGGACAGCCCCTCCTATTCGATTCATCCAACGCGTTCCGCCTATTTCTCCGCCATCGCTTTCAAAACCTGCTTCGCTTTCGCTTCCTTGTCCTTGACGCGGACGGTGATGAACGCGACCACTTCTTCGCCTTTGTAACCTGCATCCTTCAGCAGTTTCGTATCTTTCAGCGGAATGCCGACCAGCGTCCCGTTGTGTACGCCCTCAGGGAAATCTTCCTTCTTGAGCGTATCGCCGAGATCGATCATCCCGTCTTCCTGTTTGAATGCGTCGAATTGGTCTTTGGGCAGAACGAAAATGCCATGGTCGCCCGCCGCGAGCTCGACGATCATCTTCTGCGGCTCGAAGATCGGACTGACGCTGAACGTTACGGTTGGGGTTTCCCCCAGCTTGGCCTGCAGTGCATTTTTGAGCTCGTCCTGTTTGTTAAACGGCGAATTTTGCGGGAACATCATAAAGACGGAAATATCCGCCTTCTGCCCTCCGCATGCGGTCATCAGCACCGCCACGATTATTAGAGCCGCAGCCAGCAGACCCGCCCTCCGGAATTTCGCTTTCATCTGGTCTTTCCCCTCCACTCGTCTAAAAAAACTTCTTGTTCTATGATAGCATGCGGAATCGCTAAACGAAAGTTGGAGGACGGCCGCCGTCCGGCCTCGCCAGCGCTTCCTGCAGGCTTCGTCTGCGAATAAGGAAAACCGTCCGGAAGCGTCCGGACGGTCCTTTGACGTGCAAACCGATACGCTAACGCGTGAAAGGGAATGGGTCCCCCCCTTCCTTCGCTCCAGCCGCTCGCCCTCAGGTCGTGTTGTCTTTTTGCGGTGGTATCGCTAACGAACCCAGCAACCGTTATCAGAGCCGAATGCGAGTGTTTGAATTTGTAACGAACTCTCGTATCGTTATTTCCGCAAATCGGATCGTTTTTTCTCCACTTAGGGTTCAATAACGATCCCCGGATTCGTTACGTCTGGAATAACGTCGTTTTTCAGCAATAAGCACCCTACGATTCGTTAGGCTTTCCCTTCCTCCGGCGAACCGGAAGACTGGAGCGGACCGAAATCCATTTATTTGAAATATACGTTTTTGAGGCTTTTCTCGTCCCGGCCGACCGTCGCATACCGGTAAAAGTGCTGGTAGTGCGCTTTGTACAGCTGCCCGTTTTTCGAGGGCGAGTACGTTAAATACAGCTGGCGGCGGCTTACACTCGCCGTATTCGGACCGCTTCTGTGCGGAGTGAACGAATGGAATAGGATCAGATCGCCCGGATGCGTCTCGACGATTTGGCCTTTGGACAGGTCGATCTCGGCGATTTCCTCCTGATTCATATTGCGCAGCACGCCCGGAGTCGAACGGAGCCGGTCATGATAGCCGGGAAACAGCTCGAGTCCGCCGTTCTCTTCCGTCGCTCCGTCGATCGCCACCATAACGGAGATCAGCCCCTCCATCGGAAAGCCTTGCCACCACGCGGCATCCTGATGCATCGTATAACCCGCTACGCCGGGCAGCTTGAAAATCAGCTTATCTTTAAACAGCAGCGGCTCATCCAGATACAGGTCCCGCAGCGGCGACAAAATTCTCTCGTCCTGCGCCAGATCGCGAAACACGGGAGACAGATCGTGCACCGGATCGTATTTCTCGATAACAGACGTGCCGTCCGGCATTTTCCGGTAACCGACCCGCAGGTTGTCCGGGTGGATGTAGTCGTCCAGACTGATCAGCCGCTCGCACTCCTGACGCCAAACCGCCGTCTCCTTTTCGGAGAAAACCGACCGGAGCACCAGATACCCGTTCTCGCGATAATCGTTCAACTGCTCATACGTAAGAAAGCTCTCCATTCTCATCTTCCGCACTCCCTTTACATATCTTATTTTCGCATTTCTTGATATCATAATAAAGGATAGGTTTCCTGTTTTACATGCATCAACTTCTTATCTTTCATATCCTTTTTTGTGCGGAAGGGAGGCAAGCGGAGATGGAGCAGTCGTTTCAGGTAGAGATGGTCCGCTGGTACTACAGCTTGACCAAGCGTCCCTTTTTGATGCCGGAGGATATGTACGAGCACTGGGTGATTTTGGCCGCGGACGAAGGAAGCTTCCATTACCGGATCGGGGACGAGGCGGGGATGGCTAAGTTCGGGGATATCCTCTTGTGCCCTCCGAATGTAAAGCTGCACCGCAAGTCGGACAAACCGCTGTCGTTTCTGTTCGCCGAATTCAGCTGGAGAAATGCGGCCGGACAACCGATGGAGCCCGGACCTCAGCTTCCTTACGGCAAAATATCGTTTCACCGCATTAACCGATATTCCTCTACTTTCGACTGTGTACGGGAGATGTCCAATAAAGAAACGCGCGACAATTTCGCCTACAGGCAGCATCTGGTCACCGACATGTTGTTTCTGTACGCAGCGGAGCGGCAGGATGAGCAGTCCCTTCGTTACACGAAAGACCCGGCGATTCGGACGGCCGCCCTGTACATCCAGAACCACGCCTACGAGCCGATCTCGCTGAAGGAGCTTGCGGACCACGCGTGCCTGAGCCAGTCTCAATTCTCCCGCCGGTTTCAGGCCGCCGTCGGCCAGTCGCCGATCGCGTATCTGACCGCACTTCGGATGAAACGGGCGCGCAGCCTGCTGATCGAAACCGAGCAAACGCTGGAGAAGATCGCGATCCAGTGCGGCTACCAGAACGGCTTTTACTTAAGCCGGGTTTTTACGGCGACGTACGGCATTAGCCCGTCTGAGTTCCGTAAGTCTTACCGCATCTAGAAGCGCCGGAGTATTCCACCAAAAAGGGAAGCTCAGCTTAGCAGCCTATTCTTATTCCCATTCCTATTGGGGGAGCCCCCCTTATCCGCAGGAAGTAGCTATGCCTGGTTTCTCATACAACAAAAAAAGAACCAGGTTTCCCCTAGTTCTTCTGCATCATTCTCATATAGTCGTTGATTTTATCATCCAGAATCCGGCTTACGGTCATCACATCGTCGGAGGTTAAACTTTCGCAGCGTACGAAAGCATCCTCCATCCTTCTTCGCAAGCTCGTTATTTCGGCTTCCAGCGCAATCGCGGCTGACGCAGCCTGTGACCGGGACTTGCGTCTCTCTCGGATTGGCCGCCGTGCCGATTGATGCTTCTCGATGGTGACGCGAGCGTCCTGCGACGCCCCGTCTATTCCGATGTCCGCAGCTATCACAGCTAACCCTCCCTGTCACCTGCTGAATGCGAGATATTTCCATTATACCAAATGAAGAGGGAAAGTGTAATGTATTAACAATAGAACAACACTAAGCAGGACGCCGGAGCCAGAGTACCCCCGGACTTCGGTTTTGTGCCCGTGAGGGCCGCACCGAGACGCAAGCCTGGCCGACGCCGCTTACGGCGTCAACCGTTTAATTTGCGAAGAAAACCGTCGATCCGATGGATCGCTTCCTGCAATTGAGAGACGGACGTGGCATACGAGCAACGGATGAATCCTTCGCCGCCGAGTCCGAACACATGCCCGGCTACGGTCGCCACTTTGCCTTCCCGCAACAGCCGCTCGCAGAACTCGTCCGAAGAGAGTCCGGTCGAAGTAATCGACGGAAATACGTAAAACGCTCCTTGCGGTTCATGGCATTCGAGTCCGATGTCGCGGAATCCTTTGACGACCAGGCGGCGCCGTTGATTGTAAGACTCCATCATCCGGTCCTTTTCCTCCATGCCGCGGGTAAGCGCTTCATAGGCGGCGATCTGACCCATGACCGGTGCGCACATCACGGTGTACTGGTGAATTTTCAGCATGGCGGAGATCAGATCCTGGTGTCCGCAAGCGTATCCCATCCTCCAGCCGGTCATCGCAAACGCTTTGGAGAAGCCGCTCACGAGAATGGTGCGGTCCTTCATCCCGGGCAGCGAGGCGATGGACACATGCTTGGAGCCGTAAGTCAGCTCGGCGTAGATTTCGTCGGAGATGACGAGAAGATCGTGCTCCTCGACAATTTTGGCGATCGGCAGCAGATCCTCATAGGTCATAATGCCGCCCGTCGGATTACTCGGGTAACATAAAATAAGTACTTTGGAACGCGGCGTAATTTTGGCCTTCAGCGCTTCCGGCGTCAGCCTGAAGTTGTCTTTGGCGAACGTCTCGATTCCGACCGGGACTCCGCCCGATATCGCGGTAATCGGCGCATACGGAATGTAGCAAGGCTCCGGCACGAGCACTTCGTCGCCGGGACAGATGAACGAACGAAGAGCCAGGTCGATCGCTTCGCTGCCGCCGATCGTCACCATCACTTCGTTCCTGGGCTCGTAAGTGACGGCAAACTGGGTATGCAAATATTCGGCGATCGCTTCTCTCAGCTCCAGCAGGCCGGCATTGGGGGTATACGTCGTGCGTCCTCTCTCGAGCGAAGCGACAGCCGCTTCCCTGACATGCCAAGGCGTTACGAAGTCGGGCTCGCCTACGCCAAGCGAGATAATCTCTTTGTTGCCGCTGGCCAAATCGAAATATTTCCGGATGCCCGAAGGCGGCATATCGTCGACCAGCGGATTCAAAAACCGTTTTACCGAACCGGATTCCCGGTACTTCTCTATGGTGGATTGCTCTTGTTTAATCATTGGACTCTTCCTTTATGGAATTTATGGGGAAATGTGCAGCCGGTAATCTTCGACATGCTCCTCGAAGATGATGCCGTCCTGCTTATATTTTTTAAGTATAAAATGAGTTTTCGTGGAAAGGACGCTTTCGATCGGCGACAATTTGGAGGAAACGAACGACGCCACTTCCTTCAAATTTTTCCCTTCAACCTCAACGAGCAGGTCGTACGCGCCCGACATCAGATAGACGGATTTCACTTCGGGGTGGAGATAGATGCGTTCGGCAATGGCGTCAAATCCGCGGCCGCGCTCGGGGGTAATTTGCACCTCGATCAGCGCTGTTACTTTCTCGTCGTCGACCTTGCTCCAATTCACGACGGTAGCGTATTTGACGATAATATGCTCGGCTTCCATCTCCTTAATCGCTCGCTGAACCTCTTCGACATCGACACCGAGCATTGTGGCTACGAGGTCCGGGGTACGACGCGCGTCCTCCTTCAGCAGTTCAAGCACTTTCAGCTTTAGTTCATCCATCTCCGAGTGTACCTCCTGTACGAATTGGCAAATCATCCTATAAATGAAGAAAAACGTCTTTCGACGTACTTCCAAGGATGAGCGACCGCTACGAACCCCCGGCAAAGTAAAGGTGCTCCTAAGCGGAGTCCGGAACTTTTGCGGGTCCCCATCATTTGCGGATGTGCGGTAGATCCGGCTGCCTGTTGATCTGGCCGGTATTGCTGCTGCGCAGAAAACGGCTTTCCGCTTTCGCGTTAAAACAACTATACAACAATTCGCCTGCGAAGCAAAGCAAAAAACACGGGAGCCCGTATGGTCCCGTGCAGGCGGATCTATCCTGTAACGAAGCGGCTATACCTGTCTGGCAATCGCAGACCTGCGGGTTTTCAGCAGCTTAAAAATCGTATCGACGATGTCGCGTCTGCGATAATCGGGCAGAACGACAATATCGAGTCTGCTGTTGCCGCCGTCATCCGCGTCATGCACCATTCGTCCGATGCCGACGAGCTCTTCGGAGTCGTAGGCCGACACGAAGCGGCACAGGTCCGGGTTCGTATCGAAGAACCGTCCCGCATCCCATGTTTGTTCAAGTCCGCAAGCTTGTATAAGAGCAGCCACTTTCCCCTGATCGGGAAGCGTATTGTCGAAAGCGATTTTCATAACCGTTCACCTCACAAATAATAATACATTATATTGTATATTTATGCAACGATGAAATGAAATATGAATATCGATTCGGTAACGGCTGCGATTCCTAGCGAAAAACTGAGGGGGCTGTCTCCGAAGTCATTTTGCGTTTTTGCGAGCCCTGTTTAGAACAGATTTCCCTCGAGAAAAAGGACCTCCGCCTCCACGTTACAGTGGAATGCGAGGTCCTTTCGTTTAGAGATCGGGAGGCTCCATATTATGCGAGTCGTTTTGGGGACACCGGCCTCTACTGACTTTTCCAATACATACGGCCGAATGGCTGATCGGTTTATCGTTTGCAGGCCATCAGCAGATTGCCGTCCGGGTCGCGGAAAGCGAACCAGCTGCCGTCCATGATCTCGGTGACCCGTTCCGCGCCCTGGTCGTGCATATATCCGTAGGCAGCCTCAATATCGTCAGTCAGCAGCATAAAGGCCGGTGTCTGAAACGACGGCGGGCCGCCGGGCTCCTTGCCGCCCCACATCGGCATCGTATCGAGAATAAGTCCCGGAGCATCCATCGGAAGCGGACAGAGGTGACCGAAGTGGATCGGCGCCTCGTCCAACGGCAAGTTCAGTATACGGCAATACCAGTCGCGCGCTTTCTCGATATCTTGGACCGGGACAAATATGCTGCCGATCCGGTTTATGAACGGGCTAGACATTTCAGACATCCTCCCTGTACGTGATAGGTTTTGTTCTTCCTCCTATAGAACGTATCATGCGGCCGGATCTATACAGGTCAGAACTTTTTTAGCGTAGAATGCCGGTCCACGGCGGTCACTTAGTTGCGGCAGCGGCCTCCGTCTCTTCGATTTTTTTGTTGATTCTTTCCGCCGCTTCCCGGAGCGCGGTGTTGATGTCCTTGCCGTTATGAACGGCGTCCCGGATGACGTTGTTGTATTCCCCTTGGTACGTTCCGTTGTATTTGTTCACGGAGCCTGCGGGCGCATATTTGTCCGGCTGGAATGCTTTTATGTTTTTTCCGGCGTAAATCGGATTGTTCTGGCCGAACTGCAGGCGCAGCGCCTTATTGTTTAAAGTTGTTAAGAATTTGCCGTCCTTCAGCTGCTGGGATTGGTATTCCTCGGTCGTCAGAAATGCGATGACTTCAAACGCCTGGTCTTTGGACTTGCTCATCGAGGTAACATAGAAGTAGGTGGGGTACGCTTGCGGACCTGTATCAGGCTTTTCTTTGAATACGGGGAACGGGGCCAGGTCCCAGTTCAGATCTCCCAGCTCCTTCGGACTGTGCAAGGCGGTCATCGACAGGAACATCGCTGCCGTACGGTCTTTGAAAAAGCGGTTGCGCTCGTGCGGTTCGGAAATCTGGTTGGATTTGATGTGGGCATATCCCGGAATTTTGTAGAAACGGATCAAGTTCTCGGAGAACGTTTTCCATCTGTCATCGGTATCGAAGGCGGATTTTTTCGTATCCGTACGGACCAGCGGGATCGACATCTGGTTCATCATGGCCAGATGGCCGTATGAGGAAGCAAAACCGGTATAATCGACCCCTCCGTCGGATCGGGTCAAGCTTTTGCTAAGCTCGAACAATTCGTCCCAGGTGATGCCGCTCTTCGGGTACGCTACACCGAATTTATCGAAGAGGTCTTTATTGTAGTAAATCGTCGAGGGAGGGACGTACACCGGCAAGCCGTAGATGCCGCCTCCGGCCAGCTGCCTCGCCGTATCGATCATCGTCGGTTCCAGATGATTCAGATTATAGCCGTACTTCTTGATCTGGGGACTGATGTCGTACTCCAGTTTGTTTTCGAGGAGGAACGGCGGAGTTGCGCCGATCGAGGCGTAAATAATGTCAATCGTTTCCCCGGCAGCCAGCAGCTCCGGAATTTTGCCCCCGGCGATATACTTGATCGTGACATGCGGGAACTTCTTCATGATGGGCTGGCCGAAGGTGCTCATAAAATCTTCTTCGGGCCAATCCGCCGGATAAGGGAAAAAGACGGAAAGCGTCACAGGTTCCTTTTGACTCACTGCGGGAACATCGCTATTTGCCGGCAAACTTCCGTCTTTCGCTCCGCAAGCGGACGCCAGCAGCATCGCGCCAAGCGGCAATACGGACAGCAGCTTTTTGGACACATGATTCTCCCCCTTTGGGTAACTACCAATTCGGAATCATCATATCACGCCGCCGGTTGACCGAGGTTACGGGATAGTTGCACTGTATTGTTCTGATTATGAAAACGTTTGCAGTAAAAATATTCCTAATCTATAATGAAGAGGAAGATGATTCTTTGTGCAAAGGGGCGAAATGATAAGATGAATCGCAATTTTACACAGTCGCATCTGATATTCGATCATAATTTGTACTTCTTCTCCTACAAAACGTGGATGCGGCGCTGTCCGGACGAATATTACCACGCGCATGAAGGCATGGAGTTTCTGTACATTCACGAAGGCGAAGGAAGAATCATACTGAACGACCGGCTGTTTCTGCTGAAGCCGCGCACGCTTGTCTACATCCAGCCGTATCAGGTTCACCTCACCCGATTCGAAAGTCCCCGGCTTCGTTCCGTCCTTAAAATTAACCTTTCGCTGCTGTATCCGTACATTCGGATGTATCCTTCTATCGAGAGCTTCGTCGCCTACCTGGAGAAATCGCGGGCGGGGGAGCAGGTCGTCCAGCTAAGCCCGGAACAAGACGGGGAGTTTACCGCCCTGCTCGGCTCGATCGATCATACGTTGTCCATCGTCCCCGCCCTGGAGAGGAAGGAGCAGTTTCTGATTTATGGAACCCAGTTTATGTCTTATCTCAAGACGCGTCTGTTTGACATCCGCCGCCTTCCCGGGGAAGACTGCAAGGCTCAGAATCGTCAATCGCACCATATGGAGAAAATTAAGGCATGGATCGAGCAGCACTACAAGGAACACTACTCGCTGGAGAAATTATCTACCGACATTCATCTGTCCGGCAGCTATTTGTCCAATCTGTTTCGAAGCTTCGCGGGCGTAACGATCACCGAATATATAACGCGCAGAAGATTGGACGAGGCTTGCCTGCTGCTTGCCCATACATCCATCTCGATTGATCAGGCGGGCAAACAGTCAGGCTTTCCGAACCCGGCTTATTTTTGCCGGTGCTTCAAAAAACGTTATCTGCTCACCCCTCAGCAATACCGCACCGCTGCGGCGGCGAGTAAGCGCTATCCTGAAAGCTCCGGGAACGCCGGCTCGGACTGAAAGGCAGCTGTTGCGGGTTTATCGGATCACTCCGTGGGGGAGTACGGCGTTATAATGCCGTTTACGAAAGGGGATATCAGAGTTGAACGGGTACAGGTTGCCGGCTGGCACCGGCAACTATTCAGCGCATCCGCACGTATTCTGGCTGCCGGCTTTCTTGCCGGCAGCCTTATCAGGAACGCTTAACCGAAACCAAACATCCGTTTGTTCACCCTATCGGGAAGACACCCCGGGGTCCGGCATCAGCCGACCGATATAAGCGAGGCTCTGAAGCTCCAGCTCATCCGCCTCTCCATCCAGGATGCGACGGACACTGTCGAGCGTATCCGGCAGCGAAGTCCACTCGCCGCTCCGGTTCGTGACCGGCTCCGCCACATAAAACGGCTGCGACAAAAACGTCTCCAGCCGCTCTCCGCGCCGGTAAGTCGCCAGCTCCACCTCAGGCAGCTTCTCCGCCCCCCATGCCGCGACCAAAGAGCGCAGCTCCCGGTAACGGCGAAGCATTTTCCGAGCCCGCTGCTGGATCGTCAGATGTACAGCTTCAAGCTGCGCTCCCTCCATCACGGTCGAAGTCGAGAAAATCGGGTCGACGGCCGGGAACATCCGGCGTGCCGCCATATCCGCATTGAATTTCCACAGCGTATCGAGCGGACCGTAAGGAGCCTCCTCATCCACGGAATCCCCCCGGGCATCAACCAAAATGATCGTCACCGGCCTTGCCCCCGCTTCTTGAAGCCGTTCTCGCAGCTTCATCAGCTCGCCTGACAATACGACGGAGCGGTCCGCTCCCAGGATGACGTCGCGGCTTTCCCGAAATGTGGAGACGGCCTCGTACACTTCATCCGCCGTAGCGCCGGTCACCTCCGCTTCCTCGATAACGTCGCTTATTCCTTTGCTGTCATCGCTCGGCCGCCAAAATACGGTGGCGTATCCGCGCTGCTTGCCAAACCGGCGGAGCAACTCAGACAGCATGACCAATTGCCCCATACCCGGCCGGGACACGATGCCTATCGTTCCCCCCCGCACAAGCGGAGCGAACAAGTCCAGCA
Source organism: Paenibacillus sp. GYB004 (assembly GCF_036577605.1). Taxonomy (NCBI): domain Bacteria; kingdom Bacillati; phylum Bacillota; class Bacilli; order Caryophanales; family Paenibacillaceae; genus Paenibacillus; species Paenibacillus sp. GYB004. Next base: position 70,856 of record NZ_JARBDB010000009.1, on the reverse strand, counting down.
CTTTGATCCCGGTTTCCAGCACGCCTGCACCCGCGCCCCGTATAATCAGTTCATCCAGCGTACAACCCGCCAGCGCCGCCAGAACGGCCAAGGTTCGCACCTCAGCGCGTCCGACCGGAATTTTGCCCGTGCACAAGTTGGATACGGTAGCAGGGCGAAGCCCGACCGCTTTGGCTGCGGCGGTTAAGTTCGGTACTCTGCGGCGCAGCAGCGGCACATTCAGCTGCAAATCATCCATCATGTCGCTCTCCTCCTATTACTTCAAGAAGTAATTTTTGTTACTTCAAAAAGTTACTTCTGTTACTTTGAATAGTAATATGAATTACCCTTAAAAGCAATACTTATTTTTCCACTTTCTACATTCCGACTTGGCTTTATCAACCTCCTGACCCATTGCCCGCCGTCCTCCCCTATGGTAGGATGTAGTGTCAAACAGGAATTGAATGTAAGGAGGAGAACCCATGGACTGTTACCAGTTTCGTGTCCGCGTTACAGGTGTGCTGATAGAAGATGAACGGATCCTGCTCGTGAAGCAGCGGGTCGGATCGCGCGACTGGTCGCTGCCGGGAGGAAAGGCCGAAGCCGGGGAAACGCTGGAGCATGCCATCGTCCGGGAAATGGCGGAAGAAACGGGGCTGTCGGTTCAAGTGGACAAGCTGCTGTATTTGTGCGATTTGCCCGAAGCCGATCCGCCAATCGTGCACACTACGTTTCTGCTGCGCAAGGCAGATGGGGATCTGCGGATGCCGACTAACGAGCTGGAGACGACTCCGATTACCGATATGCGGATGGTCCCGATATCCGAGCTGACTTCTTACGGATTTTCGCCAACGTTCATGGAGCTCGCCCGTTCCGGCTTCCCCGGCGCAGGCTCGTATAAGGGGCATAAGAGGACGATCGGCTTGTAAGATCAGCTTCTAAACGACTAAACGAAGCCTTTTCCACGATGCATGTCCCTGCGTAGGAGGCAGCTTCCTTGGTTTAGAATATCTCGATTCGCAACAACCCGACACCGAATGAAGCCCATAAACCCGTTTTTTGCGAACCGGTCGCGTTGGGGATCGTTGAGACGACAGGCATACGAGCTACCTAACCCTATAAGCGTCTTTGGCACATTCTATTTTCGGCGTCTTGCGATGAAAGAGACTAATAGAGGCGTTTTGCACCTCTTATTTCCGCCACCAGAAGGGGTCCGCGCCTTTTTCACGGATATTAACAGCTTCAAACCGCTCTTATTCCGCGCCCAAGCCGGTTTTCGGACCAAATAAAAGCTGCAAACCGCTCCTATTTGGTTCTCCCTCCTCCCAGCTAGCAGCAGGACAGAGAACCGAACGTCCACGATAAGTAACGATAAGCACCTTGCGAGACTAGATGACTCGACAAGCAAGGGCGCCCTTTACCCGCTTTCGTACGGTGAAGAACTTAACCTATTAAAAAAAGACCAGAGCCCCCGCTCTGATCTTCTCTTCCGCTCATTAGTAGAGTATATTCTAATGAATCTGCTCGTTCAACGTCTCGATCTCCGCTGCGGACAAGCCTGTCACTTCCGCAATAAGCGTCACCGACAAACCTTTCTTCAGCATACTTGCCGCAATCTCCAGTTTGCCTTCCAGTTTGCCTTCCTCCCGGCCTCGCGTCTCCGCATAATCCAGCGCGGACCGTTCGTCGAGAAGCGCTTTTTTACGCATCTCGTAAAGCATTCGCGCTTCCTTGTTCTGGCTCAAAAATTCGAGCGTGGTCATCGCCTTCTTTAAGCCCGGTGTATCCATCGCCAGTTCCTCCCATCTGTCTTTCGGCGCACCGTTGATGAACATCAGCCACTTGACCAGCCGGTCATCCATCTTGTTAATTCTCAGGCCCAGCTTCGGCAGCTCCATGAAATGAATCTCGATATCATCGACCAGCAGCTCGCCGGTATGATCTTCGCGTAAGATACGTATTATGAAAACGTTCATTCGGCACCTGATTAAACGTCAAAATATTAATCGAAATGACCTTTTTCAAATCTTTGTACAATTGGCCTTCCGAAAGCTGCTCTTCATACATTTTCGCCGAATAGTAAAGACTTCGTTTCGGCATGTCATATTTGTTGGTTACTTGGATTTCCAGGTTCACTTGCTTGCCGTCTTCATTTTGAGCACGGACATCCAGTATCGCTTGCTTGTCGGTCAGCGCATCTTTGTCCATTTGCGGATTTAGCAGCGTCAGGCTGACAAACGGCTTGGGCTCGGTTTCGCGCAGCACTTCGTTCAGGAAGTTGAGCAAAACCTCGTCTTTATTTTCTTCACTTCCAAAGACTTGTTTGAATACAAAATCTACGGTTGGCTCCAAAAGGTCGGTCATCGTCTCAACTCCCGCGTCAACGACTTTTACTACTCCCATTATACCATAAAAGGAGTAAAAACATGGACAGTTAGAGCCGGTATAGACGGTTCTGTTCTGTTCCAAGATCAAGCGGATCCAGGACTGCTGCTTAACAAGGAACGGGCAGCCACCATCCCAGTTCCGATGCCTACGATAACTCTCCCGGCAGGGGAAGTCATCGGTTCCGTAAAGATGCTGATCACAGGTACCCCTATTGTACTGTGGAGCGTCAGAAGAGGAACGTAATTAAATACCAGCAACCCTAAAGATAAGCCCAGTAAAACTTTACGGACCCGTATATACTTTCTTTCATTCCCAACCCATTCGATCGCAAAACCATACGCCACAATTAAAGTGGTGTAGCTGATAGTATGTCCGTTCGTATACGGGTTCGGATTCAAAGACATGACTTTCTGGAGCCACAGCAAGACATTGCTGAACAATAACGTCAGAAGGACCAGCATTACGGGCTTTGTCAGCCTGTTCACTCCGGCAGCGACCTCCCTTTCAGACAAGATGAGTGATCCGATGCAAAGTTAAAATACAGCCATAAGTGCTGCTCTTAGTTAGATTGTATGTTCTGGAATAGCGGAGGACAAGAGGCTGGAATAACCGCGGTCTTGTCCCCATACAATGGAGGGAACTTCTCGAAACGCCAGGGAAAGGAGGCGGAACTGTGGATCAAGCGCATCTGCTGCCGCCGATTGTGGAACTGCTGCTGCTTGTAGGGAGCGGCGTCTGCTGGACGGCCGCCTATCTGTTCATCATCTATCGGGGGTACCGGGACCGTACGTGCGGAGTTCCTTTCGCCGCTTTGTGCGGCAATCTCGGGTGGGAGTTTTTGTTTTCTTTCGTATATCCGCATCCGCCCGTGCAGCTGATTTTCAACTGGATCTGGCTGTCTTTGGACTTGATTATCTGGCTCCAGTATATCCGCTACGCCCGTCCGCAGTCCGACCTATTCGGCCGTTTGAAACCCGCCCTAAGCTACTCCGCAATCGGCCTGTCGTTAGGAGCAGCCTTCATTCTGGTCTGGGCCGTGACGGTGGAGTTCGACGACTTGGAAGGAAAGTATGCGGCATTCGGCCTTAATTTCCTGATGTCCGTCCTCTTTCTTGCGATGCTGGCCAATCAAGGTAGACGCGGGCAATCCGTTCCAATCGCCGCCTTGAAATGGATGGGGACGACGCTGGCTTCTTTGCTGTTTTTCTCCTTATATCCGCAATCGGTACTGCTCGGCGTTTTGTATGTGTTCATTTTCGTGCTGGACGCCGTGTACTTCTTCGCGATATACCGGCTGACGAACAAAACCGTACGCCCGCGCCTTCCCGTCTCCTCATCCAGAACGCTGCGCGGTTGAATCAAAGACTCCAGATCCGTTATTGCTTAGCATACTGAAACCGATGAATCCCGAACCCTTCAAAATCCGAGGCCAGGATCGCTTCCCGCAAAGGAACGAGGCTACTCGTAAATCTCAATTCGATCCCGCGCTCCAGCAGCCTTTCGATCAGATGATTCATCGGCTTCATGCCGACCGGCTTCACCGTATGCGGGCTAATATAATACCCGGCCGTCCGGTCCATCAGCTCGAATCCTTCCTCCTCAAACGCATACCGGTACATCGTCTGCTCCCGGATTCTCGCATACCAGTCGCTCTCTACCGTTACAATGATCTCCGCCGGGGAGCTCCCGAAAAAACGCTCCACATTGCCCGGACTGGTCTGGGGCGACCTGCGGCATACGATCCTCGGGCAATTTCTCGGAAAGTAATAGCTGAACTCGTGCTCCTCGTCAATCGCCCAGACGACGGCTGGAAAGCCGGGACGGTTCTGCTTCTCCCTCGGAATAAACAGCTCGATCGCCGGGTCTTCGCTAAAATGGTACAGCATCGGATACGATCACCTCATCTTCGAAGAGTAATTGTAAAAATCATACTATGCGCTCTCCCACGTAACTTGATCGCCTTCAATCACAACAGCCTCGCCGTCCCGGACCCGGGCCCCTCATTCACTCCCGCTCCGCTTCTCCGTCCGTTTAACCGCCCAACCGATACAAACAAGGCACACCGGTACCCATACGATCAATACTTCTTGCAGCGCAGTCGACACGTTCGTCCGATCCGCCAAAAACCCGATAACCGAAAAGGTGATCATCATGCCGACCGAGATCATCATGCTGAATACCGACAGCATCGTCGCCCGGATCGGGGAAGGGAGCAGCTCATTCAGATACGCCTCCATCAAAGGCTCCAGGTAGCTGATCACTACTGCCATTAGGAAAAAGCAAGCGACCGCCGACTTCGCATCCCCGGACATCGAGAACAAGCACAGCGAGATCATATAGCCGATACCGGCAACGACAATCGTCCCCTTTTGGCCAAGCCGGCGTTCCCCTATAAACGCTACAGCCGCAACCGCCGCAGACAGCCAAGTTTCCAGCCCGTTGACCAGCCCGATCCGCTGATTGCTCAGAGCGACCGACTGGAAGACAACCTGGCTGTAGAACGCGACCGACCACGACATGGAATAAAGGACGGCCCCGTACAAGCAAAGGGAAGCGAACGACAAATTCGTCCTCCCGAACTCGTAGGCCAGCCGAAGCTGCTTCCTAAACGAATAGGCTTCTTTTCCCTCTCCCGCACCCTCGGCGGAATCCAGGGGTTCGGTCAAGACGTACACGACCGCGAAGGTTAGCGCGCTTAAAAGGATTTTACCGGCGTACACCCACGCCCAGCCGATATCCGACAAGGCGCCGCCCGCCACGCCGCTAATCCCCAAAGTGACCAGCATGACGGCAGACAGCTGGGAGTTGTACCGTTTGAACTGTTTTTCTTTGCCGAGCTGCTTCAACGTCTCGTAGATCAAGGCGCTCGTCGCTCCCGACCGGAACGTGCCGACCAGACCGCCCAGTATAAACCCTGCCACAAGTATGGATGCGTGCCCACCCGCGAGCAGCAAGCCCGACGACATGACCCCCGCCACTTCGGCCATAAGCAAGCTGACTCGTTTGCCGTAACGATCCGCTACATAACCGGCAGGCACCTCAAGCAGGAAAATCGTGCAGTGGTACGCCGACTCGATCAGCGCAATTTCCGTCAGCGAGAAGCCTTGGGAGACGAGGAAGAGCATCCAGATCGCACGGTCCAATATAAATGAATTCAAGAAAGAGTACACGTAAAATAACGGTAGATTCGCCGCAAGTTTTGTCCGATTCACCATTCTCATCCTTTTCCCAAAAAAATGAAAAAGCTATAGAGCAGCACTCCATAGCTTCGGATGAGAAGAGCGTCAGGGATATCTCGACCTAACGGCTTCGACCTGCAGGCTGAAGGATGTGCTGATCCGTATATCCAAAAAAGGACAGACCCGTCCCGTTCAGCACATGTGTAAATTTAATGGTGCGTACGACCTCCGCCATATACTTGATCATGCCGTGCATATCCTCCACCCGCCTTTCCGTACATCAATTTGACCTTTACTTTAGCACATTCATCTTGAAGGACATAGAGGAAATTTCGTTTAAAATAAAACGTTCCGGCTGGAAAGCAGCAATATTATTAGAGTTTGGATCAATACCGGAAGAGAATGAATGGACTCTCCCTATGTATAATCGGACTACAAACCGTAGAGGAGGGTTTTAAGTGAGAGAGGCAACGAAAAGGGTGGCACAAAGCTCGGTCGTGATGCTGACGTTGGCGACTGTGCTGGGATGTGCGGGCGGAACAAGCCCGAATACGGACGGAGGCAAGGAAGAGCCGGTGAAAGAGGCGGCAGCGGCCGTAAGTACGGAACCGGTAACCCTGACTATTTTCAACAGCAGCATGGGTGATGAGCTGATGCAATCGGCGATTATCAACCCGATCCAGACCAAATATCCTTTTATTACGATGAAGGTGGTCAAGAAGGAGAAAGGCTCCTACATCGAAGACCTGATCGCGGCCGGAACCGTTCCCGACATTATTATGGGCGACAGCAGCGGGGATATTCCCGTCTACAGCGAACTGAAGGTGCTCCATGATATGACGCCGCTCGTCAAAAAGTTGGATTTCAATCTGAGCAGCATCGACCCGGCGGTGATGGACGAGGTGCGGGCGTACACGGGAGATGCGAGGTTATTGGCGCTTCCCCGCGGACACAATGTAGCGGTGCTGTACTACAATAAGGACATCTTCGACAAATTTGGCGTCCCTTACCCGAAGGACGGGATGACCTGGGAGGAAGCGATCGAGCTGTCCCGAAAAGTAACGAGGGTGGACGGCGGTATTCAATACCGCGGGCTCGATTTCTCGGAACATATCCTCATTCCGAATAACCAGTTGTCTCTGCCCGTTGTGGATGCTGCGACGATGAAAGCCGCGGTTAATACGGAGAAGTGGAAAAGGTTGTTCGAAGGCTTGAAGCAAGTGTATGCGATAGACGGCGCGACGCCGCAGCCGGCCGATTACGGTGGGCGGGCAAGCACCCTGTTTCTCAAAGACAAAAATTTAGCCATGTTTGCTTCTACGCTTATGTTTGGCGCTTTGCCCGATGCGATGAAAAACGGACTTAATTGGGATGTCGCCACCCTGCCCTCCTTCCAGGAAGCGCCGGGAAGGACGATCCAGATGTTTGCTCCCTTTCTCGGCATTTCAGAGACGAGCAAGCACAAGGATCAGGCTTTTATGGCAATCGCCCATATTTTATCCGAAGAAGTACAGGTAGCGGAAGCCAGGCTGGGAAGACCTAGCGTGCTGAGCACGGACCGGGTCAAGAAGGAATACGGTCTGGAGAACGATTTGTTGAAAGGCAAAAACAAAGACGCCATTATCAAAAACAAGTTCGCCGTCGCGCGACCTTCCATTACGAAATACGATCCGGCCGCTTTCAACATTGTGCGAAGCAAGTTCAAAGAAGTCGTTCTGAACAACAAAGATATCAACACCGCTTTGAGAGAAGCGGAAGAAGCGATCAACAAAGATCTCGAGCAGAAAAAAGCCCAGTAACTCCATAGTTTCCCTTCAGCGGAATTCGTCGTTCGGACGGGTTCCGCCCTTTATTTTCAGGCATCGCCTTCCATCAGAGGTACCTCGATTGCTTAAATTTCTTTCTGTATTCCTTCGGGGTCATCCCTTCGTTCTGCTTGAACACCAGACCGAAATAAGAATAACTGTTAAAGCCTACTCTAGTCGCAATCTCCAAGATGGAGCTATCGGAAAAAATAAGTTCTTGTTTAGCCTGATGAATCCGGGTGTACAAAATGAAGCGGCTGATCGTCTCTCCTGTCGTTTTCTTGAAGATGCGGCACAAATGGTAGGGAGAAATATAAAACTTTTTCGCTAAATCCTCCAGCGGAATCTCGTCCGCATAATGGAGCGTTAAGTAGTGAATCACTTGATTGACGACCGAGTCGGCTCGATCGGGCGGCCTCCCGCCAGGGGGAGCGTCGCTAAAGAACAACCGGTGAATTTCTTGCAACAGCCGGCTTAACAAAATGTTTAACATTTGATCAAATCGGGTATGCCTGGACTTGTACTCCGTATGCATTTGCTCGAGCAGGGCGTAGATAGGAGCATGTTTTACCTGGCAGAGGCTGATCTGTCTGTTCTCGGGCCTGCATTCCTTGCCGAATAAATCCGCCACCAATTGCTTGGAATCGGGGCTCAGAAACTCCGGCAGGAAGTTGACGACCGTGCGAGTAAAGCGCTTTCCAAAATCCGGAGAAGCTTTATGGATCTGGTGCGGTTCGATGATGATCAGATCATTGCCCTGGAACGGATAAATGTACCCGTCATTCACATAGTTGCCCAAGCCTTCGTGCAGGAAAAACAATTCGTACCCGTAATGGGAGTGGAAATTCATCTGGAAATGGATATCCGTCCAACAATATTTAATGAAAAAAGGAAGGTCATGCAGATGATTATTCGTATAATCGTCCTCAAACTCATTCCGGATGTGGGATAACAAATCAGGCACCCCCAAGAAAAATGGTTCACTCCTAACAATAGGATATTTTAGGATACTTTACAATGAGTCCTGTATAAAGAATGCATTCCGGCCGGACGGAACGCGGAAATGATCTTCGAGATTGGTTCTGGGGCAAAATCCGCAACCCGTCAGGCAATCGGCTATATCCTCGTTTTTTGAGTAAACTCGAGCTATTCGGAGCAACCGGGAGCGCCCGTTTTCAGAAAATGCCGCCGTCCCCATTCCCCACGGACAATCGTAAAACGCGAACATTTGTTTTTACCGTTTGACCCTTCAAAATCTGCAGTGCTACGATTAGTTCACTTTCTTCTCGGGCAGGTGATCGATCGTTTGTTTCACATTCCGGACTGGCTGCGCTTCTTCGTCAAACAGTTTGGCCGTTCCAAAGGAGCGCTTCTGCTCGTAACGCTGTTGACGGTGACAGCGGCCGTATGCGGAGCGGCGGCTCCGCTGCTGATCGGACGGATTATCGACCGGGTTACCCTGTACAGCGGGGAAGGGTCGTCCGTGCTCTCCCTCCTCCTGCTGGGTACCTTGCTGGTGACCGAGCTTAGCGTGACACTGCGCGCTTACGTCTCATCGAAAACGATGATTCGGCTGTCCTACCAGCTGACCGGAGAAACATTGGCTGCCGTGCTGCGCGCATCGTCCGGCTTTTTCACAAGTACGCCGCGGGGCGAGCTGCTTCAGCGCTGCATCCAAGATACGAAAGCCGTTCAGCAATTCGGCCTGTCCACCTTGCCCGGCTTCGTTCAGGAGCTCATACTCGCCGGTGTGGCAGTGGGGGTTATCGCCAGTTGGAACTGGCCGCTCGCAGTCGTATTGCTAGCCGCCTACTTCCTTTTATTCATCCCGGTTCACGTCTATGGCAAGAAGCGAGGCGCCGCCAGACAACAACTTGTGATTCACGAAGCCCGCCTCAGGCATAACTTGCTGGAGAAACTGGAGACGATCAAGCAAATCAAGCTGTACGGAACCGAGCGCAAGGAGCATGAAGCCGTCTTGGCCGAACAGGAGCGATGGGGGGATTTGAAATACCAGGAAGGCATACTCGACAACGTGTACCGGATGTTTCCGCGTATTCCCGATTCCTTGGCGCCGGCTCTTATCTTCCTGTTTGCCGGGTGGCAGATGATCCACGGACAAGCTTCCGTCGGCCAGCTCGTCACGATTATCGCCTATATTCCGGCGATTAACGCTCCAGTACGTTCATTTTTTGGATTATATGTCAGTTTTGCCGATATCAAGGTGCGGATTCATGGATTATTGGACTATTTGCGCTTGCCTGTGGAACCCGGCTTGCAGGACGGCTTGCTGCGGCTTCCCGGCTGCCGGCACCTGCCGGTCTCGTTCTCGGGCGTATCCGTTACGGCAGACCGCGGCGATTTGCTGCGCAATGTAAGCTTCACGGTCGCCCCCGGCGAACGTATCGCAATCGTCGGGCCGACCGGCGCCGGGAAAAGCACGCTGCTGAGACTGCTGCTACGGCTGCAGGAGCCCACAGCGGGTCATATCCGCATCGGCGGCTTCGCGATTTGCGAGCTGGACGCATCCCTTCTGCGAAGCCGGATCGGTTACGTCATGCAGGAAGGGACCTGGTTCAAGGATAGCTTGTACAACAATTTAACCTACTTGGGCGAAACGGATCACGATACGCTGGACAGATGGATTCGGGCGTTCGGCGCAGACTCGATCGTGGCAGGGCTTGAAGCCGGCTACGATACGGATATCGGCCAGAACGGCGGACGGCTCTCCGGCGGTCAGCGGCAGCTGATGAGTCTCGTGCGCACGATGATCAAGCAGCCCGACATCCTGCTGCTGGACGAAGCGACCTCCTCGCTCGACCCGATTAGCGAATCCCTCGTCTACCGGGCGCTCGACCTTCATGCGGCCGGCATTACGAGGGTCAGCGTCACACACCGTCTGCGGGGAGCGGCACTTGCCGATCGGATACTCGTGCTGGACCGGGGACAATTGGTGGAGCAAGGCTCGCATGAACAGCTTCTCCGCCTTCAAGGACTGTATGCCAAGCTGTGGCGGGAAGAGCTGGAGCAGAGCGACGGCGAAGATGGGAGCGCGGAGACAGAGCCCGCTGCCGAAGCCAAAGCTGAAGGAGGTGTCCGGCATGAGCATAGGCTTGCCCCCGTCGTCCGATAACATGTCCGGCACTGCGGCATATGCCAGGAAGCACCTGCTGCCCTATTGGCGGAATCTGCTGCTGATCGTGATGAAAAATGTAATCGGCGGCCTGCTGTACATGATCCCCCCGCTCCTAACGAAATACGTGCTGGAGCGTGTGCTGCCTGAACACAATTGGAATCTGCTGTTAATCGTCACTGCGGCGATGGTAGCCGCACCGATCGTTGGAAGTTTGCTGGTCGTTATGGAGGTCGTATGGGGAAGGTTTATACTCCGGTTGGCCTCCCGTGGACGTGCGGACTTGTTTCACGGCATTATTCGCCAACCGATGGACCGAATACGCGGATACCAGACCGGCGATTTGCTGACCCGCCTGCTGGACGATACCCGTTCGATCGGGGATATCGTGGACGGACACCTGGGCTTCATGCTGTTTCATATCGTAACCATCGTTTCCGGGTCGGCGATTTTATTCGGGATCGCCCCCGGCCTTGCGGCCCTCGTACTGACGCTATGGGCGGGACTAGCCATTCTGGTGACCGTGCTAAGCCGGCAGGTGAAGCGAAAAGCGGCGGAAACGGCACGCCACCAGTCGCTCGTCTCCGATAAGCTGCGGGAAATCGTATCCGGAGCCGCGTTCCTCAAAGCTTCCGGGCTGGAACAGCGGGCGATGGCAGACGTGCGGAAGGCTCTGAATCGGGAATGGGAACATACCCGGCGAACGGTTCTCGCCGACCACCGCATCCGTATTCTCCATGCCTCGTTGAACGCATGCATCCTCGTTCTGATGTACGCAGCCGGCGGCCAGCTTGCGCTGCACGGACAGATCACCGTCGGAGCGCTGATCGCTTTTATCGCGGTCTATAATTGGCTGCGGCCGTTCGGCATCTCGATGATCGAGATGGTGATGGCTGTCGTGAAAGTATGGCCTTCCGTGGGACGGGTCAAGGAGATTGCCTTTACAGCGGAGGAGGCGCCGCCGGGCCTTGTGCCGCAAGGGCCTGTTGCGCTGGAGGTAAAGCGGCTTGCGTTTCGCTATGACGGCAAGCCGACGCTTGAAGATATAAGCTTTCGCGCTGCGCCCGGTTCCATCGTGTCGATCGTCGGTCCTCGGGGGTCCGGCAAATCGACGCTTGCGGATCTGCTGCTTCGGCTGCAAACGCCGGAATCGGGGGAGATCCGGCTGAACGGCCTATCTCTCGCTTCACTGGATTCGGATTGGCTGAGACGTCATATCTTGGGTGTCACGCAGGATGTAATGCTTCGAAGCGGGACGATCGCGGACAATATCGTCTATGGCAGCGAAGAAACCGGCGCAGCCGCTCTGCAGGAGGCTATCCGCACCGCAGAGCTGGAGGAGTGGCTCTCCCGCCTGCCCGAAGGGCTGCGGACACCGGTTGGCGAGCAAGCGTTGCAGCTGTCCGGCGGAGAGCGGCAGCGGATCAGCATCGCGAGAGCGCTGCTTCGCAAGCCCGCGATCCTGATCCTCGATGAAGCGACTTCCGCGCTCGATCCCGGCACCGAACGCCGGCTGCTGGAGCGGATGATCCGGACGATGCAGGGGGCTACCCTGATCTTCATTACGCATCGTCTCGATATCGCGCAGCGGTCGGACGAGGTGATCGTGCTGTGCGATGGGCGGATCGTGCAAATAGGCCGCCATGCCGATCTGCTGTCGCAGCCGGGGATGTACCGGGAGCTGTGGCACGAGCAAGCGGCGTCTGCCGGGTAAGGCGCGCGGCGCTCGACATGGCGGCGGATCGCGTTAAGGTGCGCGATTCGCATTAAGGCGTTGTTGTGGGAGCGGAGCGGCTTGCGTACGAATCTTCATTTGCGGGAGGATCGTCGGGCGGGAATCGATGTGAGGGGACAGCTGCGGGAGGTACGTCGGGCGGGACCTGATGTGCGGGAACAGACGCGAGAGGTCAGTCAGGCGCGATCCGATGTGTGGGGCAGACGCGGGAGGCCAGACAGGCCACCCGACGCATGGAACCAGATAAAGGTGGTTTGTACCCCTATCCGCTCAATTTTCAGGCCCGTGATAAAAATAAGAGCGGTTTGCATCCTTTATTTCCGCTGATAGAGCCGTTTTCCCGACAAGTTCGCTGAAATAAGGGGTGCAAACCGCTTCTATCTCCAGGCGGCAACCTAGTAAGTGAAAAATAAGAGGTCCTAATAGCACTAGCGTTGCAAAAACAGTAACATAGAACGTTAAGTTTTCATTTATTAGTAAACAAAGAACATTAATAACTTATTTTTACAGTCACTTTGGCGTGTAATCGGCCAAAAAAGTAATCTCAAACAAGGTAAGTCATGTTATCCCAGTTATTGGATTATTTAATTATTGATGGTAATTATGTGGCTTGTACACACCGATCGTCGGATAGAAGCTCTCAGGTTCTGGTTCTTCTTTTGAGGCTTTTCTTCCTTGTGACGTTCGCGTTGGTTTTCGATGTAACTCTGCCTGAAAAGCCTGCCATGATTTGTATGCAAAGTGCTGAAGCGTGCGCCATACTTCCCTTTCTTTCTGTTCACTGATCTCCAACAGCTTGATCAAAATCATCAAACTATAGGCTAGCAAGCAAAGATACATGGTATTCCAAAGCGCTTGGGGCTTGTAACTGTACAGTTTTACTAGCGCAGCCCGCTGTTTTAACCACTTGAAGAATAGCTCAATAATCCAGCGCTTCCGGTATGCTGCTGCAACCTCTTCCGCAGTAAGATCATATCGATTTGTGACCACGCGGTAGAGGTGTCCTTTATCGTCCAGGTACTCGACCAAGCGTACCGGATTCTTCATCGATCTAAACTTACTACCAAGCCAGATCTTAGCATCTCGAACGATCGATGTTCCGGGGGGAACGGGGTACGTTTCTAAAAGGTTTCCCTGGTGGTTATCGTTGATCCGAATGATGTACTGGAATTCCTGACGAATCCACTCATCCATATGTCGGTAATTCACGTAACCCCGGTCCATTACATACAGGACATCCTTGGCTACCACCAGTTCCATCACTACAGTCCCGTCGTTGACGTTCCCAGTTGTAGGAATGATCGCTTCCGGAACGAGTACATGAGGAGAGTCAACCACGAGACGAAGGTGCATTTTCACCATCGTTTGATGCTTACTAACCTTAGCCCACTGGCCTAGCCCTGCAGGGATAAGCAGCGAAGTCGAGTCCACGATGTGTAGTTTTCCTAATTTGGGCAGCCCCTGCTCTGCCTTCGTCAATTGCCGAATACGTCCACATACGCGAATGAGCAGCCGTTCCAGCACCTCTGTTGGAAGAGTCGGCAACCTTCGAGTCAATTGAGAATGGCTCATGCTTTTGACATTCAGCATTTCTTGCAAGGACTCTTCGGCACGTAACGCTTTTTCGATATCGCGAGAAGAAGCGTGTTCTAACAAGTAGGATGCGACAAAAAGGCGGATACAGTCTGCTGTCTTCAGCTTCTTCATTCGGTAGTCGTACAAATACATGGGCAAATTCTCAAAAGGTAGATGAGAAAGATATTGACAAATAACTGGTTGGTTTGTAGTGTTATCCATGGGTAATCTCCTTTGTAAGAGGTATGGATAACATGCCTTACTCTTACAATAGGAGATTTTTTATTTGTTTACCATGAAAATGCATCATTTATTAACATTATTAGTAAATAAAAGAAGATGTTTTATGATGTTAGCTTTTATGCAACGCTAGTGGTCCTAATAGTTCTTATTGGACCAGGCTGCCAAAAGGTAAGCCGTCAATGGAAAGCTTCCCTCCAGAATGCTTACGTAGGGGGGAGCCAAAAAGAAGCTGTCCAGGCTCAATTCCCGGACGGCTTCTCTCAAAGCAACGCCAACAACGTTTCCGCATCGCTTCGGAACTGCTCCGGACTGTCGTCCTTCACAAATTCCAGCATCATGTAATGCTTCCCGGCCTGTGCTGCGATGACGGAAACGTACTGCCGCCAGTCGGCCCGGCCTTCGGACAACGGCAGCCGCTGTCCGGGCAGCCAGTGGAACACATGAATATTTGCCAGCCACGGAAGCACGGCGTCCAAGGTGCGGCGGGACGCATCGAAATCGCCCGGGCACGGGGGCTGCCAGTTGCAGCGGACGTTCGGATGGTCGATATCCCGGAGCAGCGCGACCGCCGACTCCGCCGTATCGGTCAGCGTATTCCGGTGATATTCGAAATCGATCGAAATCCCTTCCCGTGCGGCCAGCTCTGCGATCCGCCTCGTATCCTCGGCCACGCCCGTCCGCCACAACGCATCCGACACGTCCGAACCGCGGTCCCCCGCCCATACCCGGATTGCAGGAGCCTGCAGCGCCACAGCCGCACCGAGCACCGCTTCAAAGGGCCCGCCCTTCTCGGTGTTGCCTACACAATAATAGGAGCCGTACGAAGCGACCTCCAGCCCTGCCTCCCGGGTGCGTCGTCCCACTTCCGACGCCCTTTCGATATCGCCATGGGGAACATGGATGTCTCCTCCCCATTCAATTGCATCCAGACCGGCTTCTGTGGCAAGTTGCAGCACCTGTTCCCAAGACAATTTGCGAAACGTAACCGATAAGAGCCCGGTTTTGATCATTTGCGTTCCTCCTGCAGCATTCGTTTAGATTGGTTTCGTTTTGGCCCTCGCCCAAAATCTTCCTGGCAACCTCGTTGCCTTCCTTCAAATTGCCGGCCGGACCGGAGACGTATCCTGTTAGGTTGTACTTAGAGCTGAAACCGGCATTCTTACGATCGTCTTCCATTGATTGGGGGTTGGCTGGCATTCCGGAGGATTTACGTAAATTTCATACCGGTCGCCAATTACCTTGTACCCTTGCTCCCGAATATCTTCTACGATTCGTTCCACCGTACGTCCCGTTTCCTTGTAAGGTCCCATATGAAGCCTCTGTGCGCATAAATGCTGCTGCCTAGCGACGAACTCCGTCCCAGGAACGATTTCGTTTTTGTACCGCTTCTCCACATTCGCCCGCGCTTCTTCATATAAGGGAAAGTCGATGAGATCGGGAACCTGCATCAGCTCCGTATATGTCCACCTGTCCCCGTCCTGCTCGTGCCACTCGATTTCATGGGGCATCAATTTAAAAACATACCCTAGATTATTCTTAGTCAACCTCTTCAGTTGGTTGACGATTTTCCAGATCGCCCAACAGTTATTTGGCCGCCCGATCCCGTTTAAAGTCCCGATCCCCCGATGAATGATATATTGCAAGGCGGGAATGGTCACAATCTCCGTCCGATTTGGCTTCATGTCGTATACTTCTCTGTACAGCTTGCGGTTGTCGTTTAGGACCATACGGGTCAGCTCTTTTCGAAAGTTTTCTTTGGAAAGTAATCTCTTTCCCACCAAATGAGATACCCACATGCTCAGCTCAAATCATAGGTAGTCCATCCGACTTCATTAATCCTGGTCTGCAGGTTGAGAAAATGCTTCGTTTCTTTGCGGGAAACTCTTTTATTCCATACTTTTACAGATATATGGTTACTGTCATTAAAAACAAAGCGTACTCTCGGCTCCGAGAAAAGCTCGATATATGGAGGCATATGACAAGAGTCTCTCCAGCCCACGCACTTTGTCTGATCCTCAATCAGATCCGTTGTATGAAACTCATCAGATTCATTAACATAAGCAACCCAGTTTTTCCGGCATTCCCTGAAAGAAATACGTTTTATAGGTTCATGAAGGCTCTCCTTGTAATAGACACCCTCCGAAGAAATCTGAACTATCGAACTGTGATGCAATTCTTTATGCACCCTCCAGTTCTCCCGCAGTCTGCGCAAGCCCGGCTCCATACAACCGACAACGCATTATCCTGTTCCCTCCTAATAGATTTTTATAGATAATCAGCCGATTGTTAAATCCCACTACTTAGAGTCAATTCCATAAGAGTTATCAACCAAACTCCCTTAAATGATAAGAAAAGTCTATCACTTTGAAGTGTTAGACTTTCCTTTTTCTTAGGGTAAGGGAACGTGAATAGGCCGAACATTCCTTCGCCAAAACTGATCAGGATATGTAATATGTTACCACTCTATCATAATGGCCTTTTCGCTGTAAATAGAGTCGACTTTTCCCCCTCCGTTACTCCATTCCCGTTCATTTTCTCTCACTCATAGTACCAGTCATGATGCTCCGTATAACCGCTCCACGCAATCAGCTTATTCCCGTTAATATCGTGGAAATGGAACGTCCAGCCGCAGCCGGGGCCGCCCTCGATCTCGCTCGTCCGGACGCCGGACGCTGTCAGATCCTTATGAAGACGCTCCAGATCCGCAACCCGCAAACAGGCGCGAACCCTGTAGTTATCTGCATCCTTGACATACCAGTAGCTGTCCTCATTTTGCGTATCCGGACGGAATAGACAAATTCGCATCCCTGAGGCCAGCTTTAATTCCGCCACCCCTTTGGCGGGCGGGATCAGCTCGAATCCGAGATGATTCACATACCAGTCCACCGATTGGTTAATATCCTGAACCGGGATTTCCAGCGTCATATCTTTGACTACCAAACTCAGTTTGCTCATATCAGGCACATCCTCTCAGAAATTAAGAATGATCTCGATAAGTAAACGATGAATGCTTCAAAAACCTGACACTTGGTTTGCAATTGGACGCTCAAAAAGGCCCGGTTCGCACCGGACCCGCTTCTATATGCCACTTTCCCCTTGCTTCTCCATCATACCCGCAAGCGCGAACACGCCTAAATCCGCGATATCTAACAGATCCCGCCAAAACTCATAAGGTTACCGCTCAGCTTTCAAATTAACGGGACCGGATCGGCGTTAGCAACCGGAAGCCGAGCCGCTGACCGATGGGTTCGAACAATTGTGTATGAAAAATCACATTCATGTTCCGTTCCACAAGGTAAGTCGATGAATTTGTATGAAAAATCATACAGAATGGATCACTTCGCGACCAAATCGAACGATTGTATACGAAAAATCGCATAGACGGCACGAACAGCTTCAGTCGGCAACGAAGCACAACTCTTTATTGCTCGCCGCCGCTGCATTCGCCATCGCTCCCGCCAACGCTGCTGCGCTCCGCCAGCTCCTTGACCTTGTTCGTATACTTCACAACGGCCAGAACGAATGTGGCGTGCGACCAGGTGAGCGGGGCGACGGACAGCGGGCTGCCGTCGAACGGATCGAGCTGCTCCGGAAGTACGCCGGTCTCGAGCGTCTGACGGGTCACCCATTCCAGCGTGGCCTTCGGCGATGCCAGGTCCTCCATCGACTTCGCACACTCAATCTCCCACTCGGCCATCCACAACGTGCAGATGATCCAAGGGTTGCCCGGAATCCGCTCGATATCTGAGGAGCGCTGGAAGTAGTAATCGTTTTTATACCTGGCGATGCCTCCCACGCCGGTTTGAATCGTCAACTGATCCTTCAGGAAATTCATCGTGCTTCGTACCCGCTCGTCGTCCGCCGGCAGCACGCCGAACTCGAATATGCCGTACACGCTGCTTTCGGGCGTCATATCCTTCACCCAGGTGCCGTCCTGCCGGTACAACCCGCGCGCGAACCGGCCGCTTTCCTCATCCCACAAATGCCGCAAAATGCCGGACTTGATATATTCGGCGGTCTGCCGGTACCGGTCGCTCCGCTCCGTATCGCCGAACAATTCGCAGAAGTCGGCGGCAGCCTTCAACCCGCCGTAGACGGCCGAAGCGGTGAACGTGTAGATGCCGTACCGTTCCTCCCACAAATCGTAGCTCGGCTTCGGAAGCCGCAGCTCGGTATCGATGTAACTGCGCATAAATTTGGCCGCCTGACGGATCAAAGTACCGTACAAAGACTGGCACAGTTCGATATTGCCGGATTGCCGGTACATGTGCCACAAAGAGAATAGCACCAGCGCGGTTTCGTCCTCCTGAATCGGCAGCCGCGGCTGACCGCCTGCAATGAACGGATGCCAGCTCGATCCGACCGTCCCGTCCGGGTTGTATTTATGGTGCAAGTATCCTTCCGGCGCGATGACGTCCGCACAAAACTCGTAAAACGGAACCACCGTCTCGTGATACCCCGCCATCGACATCGCATAAGCGACCAGCGCGCCGTCACGCGGCCACATGTAGCTGTAGTGATCGCGATTATAATTCATAATGTCGGTATCGTTGGCGGCCACGATCGCTCCGTGCACGTCGGTTTGGGTGCGGACGATCAGCAGGCTTTGCTTATACAGCGAGACGACCGCTTCCGGTAAGTCCGCAAATTGGCGCTCCAGTTTGTTCGACCACCGCTGCCAGTATATTTGCACACGGTCGAGCAGCTTGCCCGGGTCGTTGTCGCGAACGTATTGATCGAGCCGCTTGACCTCGGCCAGCGACTCCCCGACCGACAGCCAGTAATAGCAGTAGTCCGAGGCGCCCGCTTCCAGCTTCAGCCGAAAGCCGATCGTGCTGTCCACCGAGCCTTGAGCGATCGAGTTGCCCATCAGGTGGCCGTCTTCGGCGTCCCTCCACGTCCCTTCCGCGTGATGAAACCGTTTGACGCCCATCGAGAATTGGTCGATGCCCGTACCGCCGGCATGGCCGTTGGCCATAAAATACCGGTTCTTCTTGTAGTGAAACACCGTCCGGTTATGCGGGTAATAGGCGGCTGTATCGCCCACCTCAGTTTCATTAATGGCCAGATCCTGGGTGAAGAACAGCCGGATCTCCCGCTCCCCCCCGCTCCGGTTGTCGATGCGAATCCGCTTCAAGTAAATATTGTCGCGCTGATGAACGCCGTCATTGATCTCCAGCGACAGCTCCAGCTCCGGATGATAAGCCGTCACCCGGGTTACGAGAGAGTCGGGCACATAGCCGGAGCTCCAGCTCCAGCCTTCCTCGCCCAGCCATACGAACGTTCCGTCCACCCACAAGCCGATTCGGCAAGGATACCCCCCCACATGATTCAATTGCCCGACATACGGATAGTAGAGATCCCGGATACGGGTATACCGGTCCAAATTAATCAACATGCTGCCGTTACCGACGGCAAAATGGCGAGGCATCGTCCGCTCACCCTCTCTAAGAAGTATTCACCGGCTGCATCCCCCCTGGAAACGTGGAGCCGTGTCCTTCCGGACACGGCCCAACGAACGTCGGCAGTTCCGCCCTGCCTCGTGCAAGCTAAGGCACTCTCTCGCTTCACCGTCTTTGCCGGATCGGCATCTGCTTTCGTTCCGCACCAGCCGGCTGATCAGCCGGCTGCCGCTGCGGACGGCTGCTGGTCATCCGTACGAAACAATCGTACTTATTGGCCGATGAGCCGAGAACCGAGTATTCCTCCCAGGATACGGAGTATACACGCACTTCCCCGGTCGTAAAATGTGCGATCATGCAGGACCGCTCACGGTCGTATTCGACGAACCCGATTTGCTTCGATTCGATCGGGATTTCATTCATTCGCCGCACACCTCGTCTCTGTTCTAGGAACATATATCGCCCGGATCGGCCTGTTCCCGCTATTGAATATGTCGGATTAATTCCTGACGATACCGCTCGGCCAGTTCCATCGCCTTGTCTTCCCGCTCGCCGTGAGCGATCAGCGTAAACTTCGGCTCGTCGGATTCCGGCAGCAGCAGCACCCAGCCGGTCTCGTCATATACTTTAATGCCGTCCAGCAAATCGGCCCGCCGGTTTTTGGCCTGCTCGGTCAAGAGCCTCATCAGCCTTCCCTTCTCGTCCCAGGGCACTTCGATCGAAGTGTGATGCAGCGAGAAAGCCGGCAAAAACTGAAGCAGCTTCGACACGCTCATCCGGCTGTGCAGCACATTGCGCGCCAGCAGTCCGAGACCGAACAGCGCATCGTATACCGGATGGAACGGATGCCCGTCTGACGGCTCCATGACGGCTCGCGAACTTCGCTTCGTACGAACGATGCGGTTGCCGAACCCGGACGCCGCCGAATCGAGGAACGACGGAGCGCTGAGCGGCACCCCGATCGTGCGTCCCCGGAAGCAGCGAAAATAGGACATATATAACAGCACGTTGACGTGTTCACGGGATACCGGATGGCCGGTTTCGTCATACAGCTTGAAGCTTTGGCCGCCTGCCTCGAAGATCACTCCGGCATCGGCCGCCCGCTCCGTTATCGCGGCTTTGAGTCCGGCATCGCCGGGCCCCGGATCGACAAAGGCAATCTCCCAGCGAAAGGCATCCGCCATCTTGCCGACAAGCTTGCGCACGACCGGATCGGATACCGAGACAACCAGCTTGAGCCCCATCTGGCTGGCGTAGCCGAGCTCGGCGACGATCCGTTTCCCGTACCGTTCGACGATGCTGAGGGCAGCGGTCACTTCGGCGATGCTCGCCGCTTCCGTGCGCGAGTAATCTTCCTGAGCAAACGCGTTGTCGACTTTCCGTTCGGCGCTTTTGCCGATCGGAAGACCTGCCGCATCCAAGCACTCCAAGCAGCAGACGACGCGGCCGCCCGCATTGTCGCACTGTACATGGATGCCTCCGTCCACGTCCAGCGTATGGACGCCGAAGCGCGCGACTGAAGAGCAGCTGTCGCCCGCATCGATGACATCGACACCGACCGCCTGCAGCGCCGGTACGAGAACCGAGCGGATGAGCCGGGCGAAGCCGTCCGGCGACGAGCTGACCGCGAGCCGTTTGCCTTTAGCCAGCGAGGCTCCGTAAGCGCCGGCGAACTTGACCGCAAAATCCGGGGTGATCTCTTCGTTGGCGTACCCGCGCACCGTGCCGTCCGCAAACATCGGCTTCACCGCATCGTCTCCGCAGATGACGGAGCTGCTCAGCATCGCATGTTCGCGTACCCGTTTGCGCGGCCATATTTTGACGCGGGAGAGCACTTGCGCCTTGGGACCGAGCGTACAGTGACTGCCGACCACGGCGCCGTCTGCGATGACCGTCTCCGGATAACTGCGGATGCGGCTGCACAGCGTAGCGCCGCTAAGCTCGTTATTTTCGGACAGATAGTTGCTGTCCCACAGAATCGCTTGGCGAAGCGCGCAGCCCCGCGCGATCCGGTTGCCCGTTCCGAAAACGCAGTACGGACCGATCGCCGCTTCCGGCTCGATCACCGTCCCGTCGCCGATGTATAAGGGACCTTCCCACTTCTCGCTCCCGGGCGGAAGCGCCACTTGTTCCCCGACGAAAATGCCGGGCTTCCATTCCTTGGCTTGAATGCGCACATCCACTTTGCGGTCCAGCATATCGAACTGGGCTTGCCGGTACTGCGTCAGATTGCCGATATCCGACCAATACCCTTCCGCCGCATAGCCGTACAGCGGCTCGCCGCGTCTCATCAGGAGGGGAAACAGATCGTTGCTGAAATCCTGTTCCTTGCCTTCCTCGACCCACTGAAGCACTTCAGGCTCCATCACGTAAATGCCGGTGTTGACCGTATCGCTGAACACTTCGCTCCAATCCGGCTTCTCCAGGAAACGGATGACCTTATCGTCTTCGTCCGTCATCACTACGCCGTATTCGAGCGGATGGTCGACCCGTGTCAGCACGATCGTCGCAAGCGCTTCTTTCCTCCGGTGGTATTCGATCGCGCGGCTGAGGTCAAAGTCGGTCAACGCGTCTCCGCTGATGACGATGAACCGTTCGTCGAGAAATGCCGACGCGTTTTTTACGCTTCCGGCCGTACCGAGCGGCGACTCTTCCTCGAAGTAAAACAGCTCGACTCCGTACTCCCGGCCGTCTCCGAAATAACTTCGGATCACTTCGGGCATGAACTGCATCGTCACTCCGATTTGCGTAATGCCATGCTTCTTGAGCAGCTCGATAATGTATTCCATGCAAGGCCGGTTCAACAGCGGAACCATCGGTTTCGGAAGCTGGCAAGTGAGCGGCCGCAGCCGCGTTCCTTTGCCGCCTGCCATGATGACTGCCTTCAAGCGTTTCCCCCCTGGGTCTTATATATTGAATTACGATTTCAAACGACTGTTAGCGGCAAATGAGATCACTTTCGCGGTATCGCCGGTCCGGTTCGGGCTGCCGCCCCGCTGTGCGCCGGGAACCGTAATCTTTCGCAAACTGGCATGCGGCGCGAGCCCGTCGTACAGCTTCTGCACCTCCCCTGCGATGGCAGACGAACTGTAGCAGGTGCGTACCTGTTCGTAAGCGCGGTCCGCCATCCGTCTCCCCGCCTCGCCGTTCAGCAGTTGCTCCGTCACATGCCAGGCCAGCGATTCGGTATGCCCGGGCAGCGCCTTGAACCCCGTCGTTCCATGCTCGACAATCTCGGCGAGCCCCCCGACATCGGAGACGACGAGCGGCGTCCGCGACGCCATCGCCTCGAGCGCTACGATCCCGAACGGTTCGTACAAGCTCGGAAAGACGCACAGATCGGCTGCGGCGTACAATTCCGCCTTCGTCCCGTCATCGATAAATCCCCAGAACGCGACACGGTCCCCGAGTCCCATCTCGGCGGCGCGCTGCTCCAGCGTCTGACGCATCGGTCCGGCTCCGGCTACGACCAGCTTCGCTCCCGGCACTTGGGCCAGTACCGCCGGCATCGCCTCCAGAAGCACCTGCACCCCCTTCTCGTACACCAGACGCCCAATGAATAGGACGACCCGGTCTCCCGGCTGAAACCAGCTGCGTTTCGCCTCCGTCACGCATCCTTCGCACTCCTCTTCAAGCAGCTCCCGCTCGCCCGGCGGCTGTTCCTCCGAACGGCCCGTCGTCCGTCCCGCGGTTCGAATCCCGTTCGGCACGATATCGACCTTGTCCCCAGGCAGCTGAAACAGCCGGACGACCTCCTCCTTCATATACCGGCTGCATACGAAGACGCGGGCCGCCTCGTAAGTCAGCCTCCACTCCAGCTCATGGATGCTGCCGGACAGCGCCGAATGCAGCTTGCCCTGCTGCCTTCCCCATTCCGTGGCATGAATCGTCGCCACCAGCGGCAGCCCGAAGCTGGTCTTCATCTCGCGCGCCGCATGAAATACCATCCAATCGTGCGCATGCAGCAAATCGATGCGGCCGCCGTTTTCTTTCCACGCGATCAGATGATCGGTCATCGCCAGGTTCATTTCGAACGTCCAGTGATAAAAGTCGGTGTCTCCGGAGCATAATACCGGCAGCCGGTGCACGTAGACGCCGTTTCGCCCCTCGAACGGTGCCGCGCCCTCAAAGGACGTCGTAACGACATGGACGGCTTCGCCGCGCGCCGCCAGCGCCTCCGCCAAGTCGGCTACCGCCCGCGACAGACCCCCCACATGTTTGGGCGGGTATTCCCAGGCGAGCATAAACGTATTCCGCTTATCCCTCGTATCCTGGAGCACCGCCTCCCACACTTCTGCATCCGGGATGAGCGGGATCGGCGAGCTGCGGATTACTGCGGCATAATCTTTGTAGTCCGCTTCCGGGAAGCAAGGGTGCCTTCGCTCCAGTGCGGCCACGTAAGGCTCGTCGATCCGCCCCTCCTCCAGCATGGCGCACAGCTTGTGGAAGCAGCCCAGATGCTCTTTCGTCCGCCGGACTGCATAATCGACGACGGTCCGGCTGTCCATAATAAACGCCCAATCGCTGCTCTGGGCCAACATCAGCTCCTTGGCCGCCTGATTCAGCGCCCGCTCCCGCGTCGGTTCAGGCAGTCTGACGCTTCGTATCCCCGCAGAAGGGCCCCCGCCCTGCTCCTGACCGGCAGGTTCTTCGAGCAGACGTTTCGTCGCAAGCCGGACCATCCGCCGTTCCGCCGCATGCAGCCGGCGGTAAATCCAGTCGTTATCCGGCTGAAGCCATACTTCGGACGAATGATTCCGGCCCCAGCTCGAGGCGTTAACCGTGCCCGTGTCGGCAACCGGATATTGCCGCAAATAGTCGCCGGGCGTAGTCATTTTGAGCTGACACTGATCGTGGTACATTTTGCGGCACAGCATATCGATCCATATCGGCCCTTCGTACCACCAATGTCCAAACAGTTCGGCGTCATAAGGGGATACGATCACCGGCAGCCGGTCAAGCCAGCTGTTCCACTCCCCTGCCTGCAGCACGCGGCTCCGGATGAAGTGATCGGCGTGCTCTGCGGCGGCTTTGCGCGCCCATTCGGGATTATAGGGCTCGCGGTGATGGCCGCTTCCCGTAATCCGGTAATATTTCAGCCCCGTATGGATGCGCTCGTGCGTAGGCAGCACGTACGGACGTATGTATTCCCACTCGTCCGCATCGTTCCAGCCCAGATCCCAGCCGATGTCGCGGTAATATTCCCGGTAATCGTAATGCCCCGGGTACCCGTTCGCCGCGCTCCATACTTGCTCGGACGACTCCGGGTCCCGCGGGAAAGCCGTCACGCCGTACGGCGTCATGAGCGGAGCCGCCAATCCGCGATTCGGCGCAGGCGACGCATACCGGACCGCCGTAGAATCGCAAATAAAGTAGCGGATGCCCTCCATCTTGAGCAGCCGGTCAATTCCTTCGGCATACCCGCATTCGGGAAGCCATATGCCCGCGGGCTTACGGCCGAAATGCCGCTCGTATTCGCGGATTCCCGTACGGAGCTGGGCGCGGATCGCTTCCTCCGTTTGCATAAGCGGCAAAAAGCCGTGGGTCGCCGCCGATGTCAGAATCTCCAGCTTTCCCATATCCTGCAGCTGCCGGAACGCTCCAATGATGTTATGGCCGCAGCTGTAAAATCTGGCCTGAAGCTTCCGGAACTTATCCGCATACTGTACCGCCAGCGGATACAGCGCTTTGTCGTCTTGAAGACGGCGCTTCTCTTTGTCCGCAAGCTCGATCAGCCGGCCCAGATGCCGGTCGTATCGCTGCTGCATAAGCGGATCGTCGCATAACGCGAGCAGCGTGGGGGTCATCGATATCGTCAGGCGGAAATCGATCCCGTCCTGGACAAGTCCTTCGAACACTTCAAGCAGCGGCAAGTACATTTCCGTCATCGCCTCGTAAAACCACCGCTCCTCCATGACGTCCTCCCGGTCGGCATGACGGATATAGGGCAGATGGGCATGTAAAATCAGCGCCAGATAGCCTGTGCATTCCGTCTTCGTTTTCCATCGTTTATACATCGGAACCCCCGTCTATGAATCTGCTTCTCTCTCTTGTTTCTGGACATTACTAGTTTTCCGCGCGAAGGCGGAACGGTCTGTACAAACGAAAACGTACACGGGGTCACCGCTAGACAAGCTTCTGCATCGCAGCTGTTCGGTGAAGTTCATTCAAGGGCACAGGCGGCGACTTGTTTCTGGCCGGAAATTCGCGGTCCGCTTCGCTTTCATGCCTGGCGAACTTGCCGGTTCCGAACCGTTCAACAAGACTGGCCGCGTTCGAAGTTCTCTAGGCTGTATGGCGGAATGTACGCCGGGGGGTGAGGATTTGACGCTTCGGGGACGACGCAAACAATCGGCTCGCCCCAGCCGGCCGGACAGTCCCGGGCGGTGCGGACGGCGTTCGACCGGAGAAACGGAACGAACTGACGTTCCCACGTATACACGCCGTAATCGGCCATGTACACCGTGTTGGCGTTCAGCTTGGGCACGTACCAGTTGTCGGCTTCCGGAGTCAGCACGATCTCGCGGACCTCGTTCGCATTGTGCCCGTCAAACCATTTATGAGTAACATCGTACAGGCGCAGCACTTTGGGCAGTTCGCTCCAGTCGCAGCCGAAATGCTGCGAGGCGAGCCATTTTTTCCGGTCGGCTATCTCCCAGTACGCATACAGCGTATGGGCGTCCCGCGCCATCAGCCTTAAAGTGCTTGCCCGGAGCGCACGCGGCGTCTCCCAGCTTTCTTCGCTTTCCATCCTGCTTTCGTTCAAACGGCTCCCCCTTTCAACTTGGATACTTTTTACAATACGATACGTTTTTCAATTTTATGCCTACAGTTGTGACCAACGTTTGTACACATGTTTGCGGGCATGGCGGAGGGGGAAGCACAGACAAACCCGCGCACTTGGAGGTAACCGGGTTGTAGTATGCTTGCGGCCTATACTTTGGGAGTAACCTCGGGTACGTTCATCGGCACCTTGGCACTTTGGGGGCGACCTCGACCTCCCGGCACGACACATCATGGTCATACGCTTTGCCGTCCCCGTCTCACTTTACAGTTTCTTCACCTTTTTTTGCATGCAACCGCTCCGATTGTACGGTACAATTACGTTACGTTGTGAAGCGCTTTCGCAAAAGATGATGCATCCGAAGTAAAGGGGTCTGGCGAATCTTGTTGAAATTACCGCTCAAAGTCAACTCTCTGCTGGTCAAAAGCTTGATCAGCTTCCTGGCGATTATCGCGCTGCTGGCCTCCTTTAATTTCCTGTCGTTCGCCTTCTTCAAAACCAATATCGAGCGCGAAATTATACAAAATAACCGGGTAGCTCTTAAAACCGCCGCGGACCGGTACGAGAAACATATCGCCATCATCAAAACGATGCTGTTCAAGCTGTACCAGAACGAGCAGGTCGTCTCCTTCGGCCGGCAGCTTGCCGCCAAAGATCCGGGAGCGGTCAATTACTTGAAACCGGCCGACATCGTGGAGAGCATCCGGCGGGATATCAACAACCCGTTTCTCTACATGGATAATGTGTTCGTGTATTACGCCGCCGCCTCGTTCACCGTCGACAAAAACGGCACCGGCGACGCGGCCCGGACGTTCTCGCAATTTTATGTAAGCGAGCCGTATACGCTCGGGTTCTGGAACCGGCAATTTTCGCAGGCCGCTACGACCCAGCTGCATCCGAACCGGCTGTTCTCGATCGTCTCGTCGGATAAGCAGAACAAGCAGTTGATCCCGATGACGGTCAAGCTGCCGGGTTACCCGCATATGATTATCGGCATGCTGGACGCCGGACAGCTGCACGAGTCGTTCTACGGCAACAACGGCCCGGCGTTTACGATCGTGCATTCGGACGGATCGGTCATATTCGATTCCTCAGGCCCGGACACCGCAAGCAAGCCGATACCGCTGGCGGAAGATCAAGATTACACGCTGCAGGACAATACATATTACTTTACATACGACAGCGAAGAAACGAATCTGACCTACATGACGTCCGTGCCTTATTCGAGCATCGCTTCGCAAATCCGCAAGCTGGAAGTGACGCTGCTTGTCCTGTTTGCCGTGTCGGTTGCGATCGCGGCCGCCGCCTCGGTCGTATTCAGCCGCAAAATCAACGCACCGGTGAAGCAAATCATCGCGTCGCTGCGCCTTCGCAGTCCCGAGGTGGTCCGCAGCAGCATTTACGAATTTAAGCTGATTAACGAAATATCCCGGGAGCTGATTCGCGAGCGCAACGAAATTCATGAAGATCTGCAAAGCAAAACGTCGCTGCTCACCGACTTCGGCTACATCAGCAAATTAAAAAAGCTCGCCTCCGGCTCCAACGAATGGAAAGATACGATCGTGCAGAACCGGCCGTTCCGGATCGTCCTGTTCCAACTGCATATCCGCACCAGCAGGCACCAAGCCATGCCGGCGAAGCCGGATCGTCTTACATACGCCGCCCGGGAATGCATCGATCTGATGTTCGCCGAGCCGTTCCCGAACTCGCGGACGCTGCAGATGGAGAGCAACCAGCTCGTGTCGGTCGTATTCGGCGACGACCGGCGCGAACTGCTGGAGCGGACGCTGGCGGCGCTGAAGGCGATATTCGATCAGGACAGCGGCCATTATGCGGTTACCGCAGCCGTCAGCTCGTTTTATCCCGAAGGGTCGGACTTCAATCTGGCTTATCGGGAGACGCTGGAGAGAGCCCGGCAAGCGAAGCTTCAGGACGGCATGCAGCTGATCTGGGACGATGTGCGGGAGGTTCATCATTTCGTCTTTACAGCCCAGGAGGAACAAGAGCTTTACAGTCATTTGCAGGAAGGCGGAGGAGCCGCATGCGTACAGCTCGTCGTTCGGATGCTGGAGCATATGGCGAGGAAAGAAGCGTTTCGCGTCCAATACCGGACCTTCGCCCAAGGCGTGGCGGCCAAAGTGCTGAAAGTGACGGACAAGGCGAAAATCGAGCCGGAACCGGCCGGTCAGTTAAGCGATATGGTGGCGGATTTGGAGGATTGCTTTACGCTTGACGATTACAAGCGTTTCCTGGAGACGTTCATTGGGGTCGCCGCCGAAGCGGTCAAAAGGAGACGGGACGAGAAAGACCCGGTTGTCGAGTTTTTCTTCGCTTATTTGGAGGAGCATTACTCCGAGGATCTTTCGCTGGATTCGGTCGCGGACCGGATGAACATGTCGAGCACGTACTTGTCCGCTTATATTAAAGAGAAGACGGGGACGAACTTCAGCGATCATCTGAACAACGTGCGCATCCGACAGGCCAAGGAAATGCTGGCCGGCACGAGTATGAGCATCCGCGACATCGGCGAGAAGATCGGTTACCGCAACGACACCTCGTTTATCCGGATGTTCAAAAAAAGCTCCGGCCTCACCCCCGGCGACTACCGGAAAAGAGCGGCGCTCGAGGGCAATGCCGGATTGCAGTTATAACCGTATGCCGCATGCTGCATGCCGGGACTTATTGTTGCCCGTGCCGGCGCCATTTTCGTTGCGGAAGATGCAGACCGCTTCCGGCCCTCACAGAAGCCGCAGCGCAGTCGCAGGTGTAGCCGGCCCGGCAGGGCAGGGCAAGCAAGACCCGCGGATGGATCAGCGCTGTTGCAGTCCCTCTGGAGATGCCGGAGCGTTCACATAAGCCTGATACGCCTCGTTATACAGCAACATGTACGAATCCAGGCCGATCATCTTCAGATGCGAGATGTATTTGTCCCAGTCGGAGAAAGGGAGGTCGCCGGTAATGAACTTCGCCTGCGTGTTGTTGACGTAGGAGTTGATCTCCGTTCCGAGCGTTCCCGGGGAGAAGTTGAACGGATTCCATATTTCCTTAACGGCGTAAGGCTTTACTTTGCGGGCCGCCTCGACCGATTCCGGCAAGCTCTCGGACCCTTTGAACAACTGCTGCCGGACGAAGCCGGGGTAGCTTCCCCCTAGCCAGGTCACATATGGCGTGAGCGCCTGCTCGATCGTAAGACCGTCCTTATTGTCGGTTATGCCAGGCAAGTAGCGCAGCTCGCCGTCTGCCGTCTCCTCGTAGCTCTCCCCCGGAATCCCCATATAAAACAACTTGCTGCCCTCCTCGCTGAACAAATAATCGATCCAGCGTACCGTCGCTTCAGGGTGCTGATTTTTGTTCGTGATCGCAAACGCCCCGACGTGGACAAGCGGCGCTTTCACATGAGAGTACAGCCTGTCCCCGTGCGGGCCGGCCAAAGCCGGGGAACCGACATAACCGCTCTGATTCATCAAGGTGTACGGGCTCGGCATGACCATGGAGCCGTAAAGCCCCTGCGTACCTTTGGCATAAAACTCGCTGCTGCCGATCGTGAAGATATCTTTTTCGATCAGTCCTTCGGCGTACAGCTTGTGCACATACTCCAGCACTTCCTTATACTTCGGGTCTGTCGGGATGAACCGCAGCCGCCCGGTCGCCTCGTCCAAATCGACGAACGGATTGGCCAGCCCCCGGTTGCCGAGTCCCCAGGCCCCCTTTACATGATGAATGAGCACATTGATCCCGAGACCTCCGTACGGAATCTCGTCGGCCGCCCCGTTGCCGTTCAGGTCCGTCTGTTTGACCGCTTTTAAATACGCATACAGCTCCTCGGTCGTCTCCGGCTCCGGCAGGCCGAGCTGCTCCAGCCAGTTGCGGTTCAGCCACAGCGGCGTACCGATCAGCATCGACAAAAAGTCCGGATCGTAGAAGGAAGGGATCGAATAGATATGCCCGTCCGGCATCGTGAGCGACCGGCGCAATTCCGGGTACCGCTCCAGCAAGCTTTTAATATTCGGGGCATACTGTTCGATCAGATCGTCCAGCGCGACGAGCACGCCCTCCTTGCCGTATCGCATCAGCTCGGGTTGGGTTAACCGCGCCGCGTAGAACGCATCCGGATAAGTTCCGGTGGCAAGCGCCAGCCGTCTCTCCTCTCCGATACTTTCGAACGGGGCGAGCCGGAACCGGACGTTCAGGTTCGTTTTCTCGGCGTACCGTTTCCAGAGCAGCACTTCGTTCCAATCGGATGCGCTCGTCGCCGCCTTGCCGGCCAGAAACGTAAGCTCCACCGGCTTGCTTAAGATCGGCATTCCTTCCGGAAGCAGGAGGGGCGGCTCCCCGGCTGTAGCGGCAGGTCCTGCCGGCCCCCGGTTTATCGCTAGAACCGAGCAGACAGCCAGTAGCCCCGCTGCAGCGATCGCCGCCGTCACCTTTAAGCCCCTGCTTCGCTTCATCGCAACCAACCGCTTCAAAATCTCCACCGGCGCCCCTCCTTTCCCGATCCGCATCAACAAGTTCCGTCCCTTAAACCGCTCTTGCATTATACCAAAATGGGAGCGCTCCGGGCAGCCGTTACGAAAGTTTAACAGCAAGCGGGAAAGCGATTTCCCGGCGAAACGTATCCGCAGCAAGCTGGGTCCGTTAGTTTCGCCGGCATTAATCCGTTACTTCGCCTGCTGCAGTTGGTCCTGAATATGTTTGTCCATCAGCTCGTCGTAGCTGCGCAGCGCCGTATTGATGTCCACTTTGTTTTTGACGACTTGGGTCGCCACCTTCGTAATCTCGTTAAACGCTTTGTTCGCATACAGCGTCGAAGGGAATGGTTTGGCCGGAGCCGTCTTGAAGATCGCCTGAACGTTTTTCCCTTTCAAAATATCGAGGTTTTTGCCGAATTCGTCCTGGTACTTCTTATCCCCAAGCACCGACACCCGGCCGTTATGCGCCATATCCAGCTGAACTTCGTCGGAGACGACGGTGCCCACTACCTGCATCGCCGCTTCCTTGTTCTTGCTCGTACTCGGTACGATCATGACGTGCAGGTCGATCTGCGTCCCGACGCCCGGCTTATCCGGCCAGACGGGGTATGTCGCGATATCCCAGTTCGGGAACTGATCCTTGACTTCGGCCAGATTCGGAAGCCAGTTGAGGCCGGCGAGCATCGCGAGCTTGCGGTCTTTGACGAAAGCATTTATGCCGGAGCTGAACGTCTGGATCGTCGAATTGCCGGGAATCTCGTACACGTCTTTGGCCATCTCGATGACTTTCTTCCATTCGTCCGTCTGGCCGAGCGATTTGAACGTTTTCGGATCGACAAGCGGCAGCCCGCGCTGGGAGCCTGCGCGATACACCGAATCCGGCTCGAAGCCGCGGTATTGGATGTCGTCCTCTTTGCGGGTCAGCTTTTTGGCCAGCTCGGTCGCGTCCTGCCACGTCAAACCGTCCTTCGGATAAGCGACTCCGTATTTATCGAAGATGTCCTTGTTGTAATAAAGCGCGTTAAAATGCATCGTGTAAGGGATGCCCATCAAATAATCGTTTTCGCTCGTAATTTTAACCGCCTCGATCGCAGACGGGTTAAACTTGCCGAGCTCGATCTTCTCGGACTTGATCAAGCCGGACAAATCCTGATCCATCTTCAGCCGCTTCAGATCGGGCAGCAGCAGCGAGGTGTGGAAAATAATATCCGGCAGGTCTCCTGCGGCCAGCAGGTTTTCAAACGAATTCGTCTTATCGTCCAGCACGATCCGTTTCACCGTGATGTGCGGATACTTTTTGCTTACCGGCTCTACGATATATCGCTGAATTTCGGCTTCGGTCAAGTACCCTGTCGCCCGCACGCCGATCGTTACCGTTACCGGCTCGGCTTTCTTCGCGGCTTGCTGAGCCGCGCCGTCTCCGTCCTTCGTCTGGCCGCCCGCTTCCGAGCCGCCTCCCGCTCCGCCGCAGGAACTGAGCAGCAGCGCCGTACATAATCCCAGGCTAAGTAAAGATACCGGTTTTTTCAACATAACATCCATTCCCCCGTTAGTTATTGTAAAGTTGCCGTTAAGACGCCCGAAGCGTCGACTGTTACCCGGTAGCAGTCGCCTGTCGGCGAGTAAAGCAGAAGCCGGTCGCCGGAAGTCGGCGAGCTGTTCCGATACGCTCCCGATACGCCTTCCAGCCGGTTGCCGGACGTCTCGATATGCTGGCTGGTCGCGACGATTTGCAGCCCGTACCGGGTCTGGTTGCCGCTATCGGCCTGCCGGACCCGGTTCTCCACGACCGCCCCGTCCGAATTCGCAGTACTGACGATAATCCCGTCGTACCGGTTATGCTCGAGCCGGCCGGCCGCTTCGATCGTATTGTTGCGGATGCCGAACCGGGACGTCTCGCTTAGCGATATCCCGTAATACCCGCAGACGGACACATCGTTGCCGCCGATTGTCACATTCCGGCACTTCGCCGACTCGATGCCGTTCACCGCAATGTTCCCGATCCGGTTGCCTTCCACCTGGGCATCCGTCGTATTCTCGAGATGGATGCCTCTGCGTGCGTTATTCACGATATTCCCCTCGATGCGGACCAAGCGGCACCACGAAGTCGCGATCCCGTGCTTGTTCACGCCTGCGTCGCGCACCGTGTTATGAAGGATGGACACTTCATCGACCCGGGCCTGCTCGTGCCCGTAGCATACGATCCCGCCGTACGTCTCCGCGCCGGAAACCGTGTTGTTCACGATCCGGATGCCCCGCCCGGCCTGAGGGGTGCCCCGTTGAACGCCGTTCTTGTCCTTGGTCGATTCGCTGTTAGGGGAAGGCGTACTGACCGTAATCCCGCCTCCGCAGTTCAGAATCGTGTTGCCGTCGACCAGGCAATCGTTCCACTTGAACAGCCGGATCGCCCAGTAGGACAAGCCTTCGAACGTATTCTCCAGGATTTTGATATTGCCTGACCACACGTCGTGAATCGCTCCATGCGTCCCGACTCCCCCCGCCCAGGCGGTCGTGCCCGGGGTGCCGCTCGCGCCGAAATAACAGCCCCGCACCGTAATGTTCCGGCACGGCGTGCCGTCATGCTTGCCGAAGCCTCCAAAGCTGAGCGGAGTCGGCACGTCAATCTGAATCGCTTCGGAGTAATAACGCGATCCGTCTTCGGCGTTTCTGAAGCCGAGGAACCGGCAATGCTCGATCAGCACGTCGCGGCTCGCATTGATTTCGATCGCATGGGCCCATACGACGTCCTTGATCGTCACGTCCCGGACCGTTATACCGCGGGCATGTCCGAAGTTGAACCCGTTGTACGCGTCAGGATACTGCAAAATATTGCCGTCCCATATCCCGCCTTCGATCCTAATATTCCCGTGCCCTTCGTATCCGTCGTATTGGGTTCCCCCATCGCCGTTCAGCAGGAAGCTGTCGTTGTGGCAGCGCAGCAGAACGGCACCGGGGTGGACGATCAGGCTCGTGTTGCGGTAAATGCGGAGCATCCGGCCCAGCTTGTACGTGCCGCGCGGGATATACAGAACAGCTGCGCCATCCGCCACAGCCCGGTTCAAGAGCTGCTGGAACGCATCGGCATCGTCCGCGAGCCCGTCGCCTTTCGCCCCGTGCTCGTACACGTT
This sequence comes from Paenibacillus sp. GYB004, assembly GCF_036577605.1. Lineage (NCBI taxonomy): Bacteria > Bacillati > Bacillota > Bacilli > Caryophanales > Paenibacillaceae > Paenibacillus > Paenibacillus sp. GYB004. Next base: position 37,036 of record NZ_JARBDB010000009.1, on the reverse strand, counting down.
GTGCCAATCCACATGTCCCTTATGTCCGGCGTGCCCGTTGCCGCCGGGGCCATGCCCGCCCCCGCCGTAGACGTGGCCGCTAACCTGCGCATTCTCTGCGTAGGTGCGGTTCCCCCCCAGCACCGCATGAGCGGTCAGCGATACGCCGGCTGCGCCTAGCGCGGCGAGTACGGCCCTCCGGCTTACCGACCGCTCCTTGTCTCCAGGATCGGTATGTGTGGGCGAAGACGGAATTCCTTCCTTTCTGTCGTTCTCCATGTGAGCCCCTCCTTCATTTGCGATGATTGGAAGTTACGCTCTCATCGTAATCGGGCCGGGGGGAACCGGCCATTCACACCTTTCAAGATTCCGTGCAGATGCCGGGGCAATCGTAACGATTGCACAAAATCATAACAGATGACAGTCGGCGCGGTCGGCGTGCGATCCCTTTCAGATAAACATTCGAGCGCAATAAACAAGCATTGATGACGGACGCGGCTGTTGCAAACTTGTATGTGTCGGTTCATACTGGGAAAAGGTGGATTTTTCGTGGGAAGGGTGGGCCGGGTTGCGGCGTTCAAAGAAAACAACTATTGAATAATCGGCTCTGGGGTGCTAGTATGGATCAAATTTCAAGAAGAGGTGATTCCATGCAGCCGTCCGTTACGCTGGTAAAGCCAACTGCCGAATACGAGAAGCGTTATAACGAGTTTTACGAGGATTGGGTCCGGAGCGGAGAAGACATCGTCCCGTGGGTGGTCGAGAAAGATCCGTCGGATTTTGCAGCGATGCTCGAATTTCTGTACTCCCAAGATTCCGAGGAGAAGCTGACGGAGGAGGGTTGGGTTCCCCATTCGACCTACTGGCTGCTGAATGAGGAGCAGGAGCTCGTGGGAGCGGTCAATATCCGGCATCGGCTGAACCCGAAGCTTCTGCGGAGCGGAGGTCACATCGGATACGGCATACGCCCTTCCCGGAGGAGAAAAGGGTACGCCACGGCTCTTCTATCGCTGGCTCTGCTCAAAACGAAAGAGCTCGGAGTGGACCAAGCCCTCGTCGTGTGCGACCGGGATAACGCCGGTTCGGAAAGGACGATTCTCAAAAACGGCGGAGTATTCGAATCCGAACATGTCGAGGAAAACGGGAATATGGTCAAACGGTTTTGGATCTCCCTGCGCTAGCTGGTCAGAGTCAGTAAAGGTTGGCGTAAAGGGGCAGCTTTTTGCAAGCAGAAAAGCAGAGAAGCAGAAAGGTGCGGCTGCGCTTGAAACTTCAGCTTTACTTTAGAAAAAGAAAGAGGTGCATCCCGTGAACTATACCCGTATCGTATCCAGCGAAGAGGAGCTTCGCTCGATCATCGGCTTCCCCAGCGAGCTCGTCGACCGCAAAGTGATCGCCAGCATCGACTCGCATTGCCGGGATTTTATTAGCCGCTCTCCCTTTCTGGTCCTCTCGACCTCAGACGCCTCCGGCTGCTGCGACGTATCGCCGCGCGGCGACGCCCCCGGCTTCGTTCAAGTGCTTGACGACAAACGGCTGATCATACCGGAGAGGCCGGGCAACCGCCGAATCGACTCCATGCGCAATTTGCTGTCCAATCCCCGGGCGGGGTTGATCTTTTTTATTCCCGGAATGGGAGAAACGCTGCGGATTAACGGACGCGCCTGCATCATACGGGACGAGGACCTGCTCGAACCGATGGCCGTAAACGGGAAACGGCCGTTGCTAGGTATCGCGGTAGAAGCGGAGGAATGCTTCCTGCATTGTGCCAAAGCGATGAAGCGGTCCCGGCTGTGGGAGCCGGAATCCTGGTCCGGGCTGCTGCCGTCCGCCTCCAAAATCCTCGCCGACCACGCCAAGCTTCCGGGAGTTACCGCCGCACAAATCGAGGAGCGGCTGCGGGAAGGTTATGCGCAGCGTCTGTACTAGGCGCTGCTTTTCCACCAGCAATCTGTCCGCACAAGCGGCCGGCTGCCTAATTGCGGCAATATCGAAGTGCATCGGAAAACTCTTCAACTGGGTGGGTGATGCAACGAATGGATACTCGCTATAAACCTCTGACGGATTACGTCGTCCGACGCTTCCACAATCATCTCGGCCCCCGCCTGCAATCTATTTATATCAAAGGCTCGGTTGCGAGAGGAGACGCAGTATGGGGCGTATCCGATATCGACTTGGTCCTCGCCTTCGAGCGGCCCGACAAGCGGGATAACGAACTCAAACGCGAAGTCGAATCGGCAGCGAAAGATATGCCGGGCGGCAATGGTCTGGTCATCCAACGAATCGGCGACGACCGCCTGCAACAGATGGGCGAAGGGATTCGGGCGTATTGGCTCTATTCATCCCGTTACGACGCTGAAGTCGTATACGGAGCCAGACCGGACGAATTTCTCCCCGAACCGCCGCGGGGAGAACAACTGGTAAAGTTAATCTCACCTATGATCCGGAAGGACGGCGAGGTCCGCCTCAACCAATCCACCTTGCAGCGTCACGAAAGCCGGCACTTGGCCAAACGACTGTTGGAAGGACTCGCGTTGACTGCTATAGCAGCAGGAACACATACCTATGTCGCGCCACTCGATGTATCCGGACTAACCGCCTTCCCCGAATCAATCCGCAATCATGTCCTTGCAGTAACCGCCATCTACAAAGAAGCTCCGGTTATGACCGATCCCCGTCGACTCCATCGGGCTTGGATGGAGTCATGGGACTACATCGAACTAAGCCGGATGGTTTGAACGTTTCGCCAGTGTTTGGGAGATGAGACAGGGCCGTTGAGGACGCACACAATGCTTACGAACCCAGTAATCCTTATTTAGTCAAAATACAACGATTTGCAGTGGTTACGAACTACAGAGTCGTTATTTCCTGCATATGCGCTCATCACCGTCTAAATACCACTACATAAGATAGCTGGAGTTCGTTAGATTAGAAAAACAGCCTTTTCGCGGAAATAAGAGTGGTACGGTTCGTTAAAACCCTGCTCAGCCAGCACGTTATATCGCACGACGTCTTTCGTCTTCTGTAAAGCTATGTTTGCATAATTAAATCAAAAGGCAGCCCAGAGCCACCACGCTCTTGGACTGCCTTCGCCTTGCTTAGCCTTGCTTTGCCTTACCTTGCTTTGCCTTACCTTGCTTTGCCTTACCTTGCTTTGCCTTACCTTGCTTTGCCTTACCTTGCTTTGCCTCGCTTAGCTTATCTTAGCTTTGCTCTGCTTCTTCCCCCATATCGCCAGCTCCCGCACCAACCCCCGTCACACCCGGACCGTCTTCCAGGCTCCCTTCTTGAAGCGCCGGAAGATCAGCACCGAACGCACGAACTGGTCCGCCGCCGCCGCAAGCCAGATGCCGTACAGATCCATCTTGAAGCCGTACACGAACAGCAGGCTGAGCGCCACCCGGAACCCCCATACGCCGATAAACGTCGAATACAACGGGTACCTCGTATCACCCGCCCCGCGTAGGGCGCCGCCGAGGATGAACTGCGTCGCCTGGGACACCTGCATAAAGCCCATGATCCGGATCGCCAGCGCGCCCTTCTCGATAATCTCCGGCTCCGTCGTATACAGCAGCATAATTTGCGGAGCGAACAGGATAAACCCGACTCCGATCCCTCCGGCGACGTACATGCCGATCTTGCGCACCTGCCAGCCGTACCGCTCCGCCAGATCCGGAAGGCTCGCGCCGAGCGCCTGGCCGACCAAGGTAGAGGCAGCGATCGAGAACGCCATGCCCGGCATGAACGTCAGGCCGAATATGCTGAAGGCGATCTGGGTCGCCGCCACCGCCATCGTCCCGAGACTCGCCGCCACCTTGACGAAAATCAGCATGCCCAGTCGCATAATGATTTGCTCTAGTGCGGAAGGCAAGCCGATTTTGCAGATGCGGGCGATCATCTCCTTATCGAGCCGGAACAGATGGCGAAGCGACAGCCGGACCTTGTATTTGCCGCTGAACATAACGCCCGTCACCCAAACCATCGAGACGAACTGCGAGGTGATCGTGGCGATCCCCGCTCCGGTAATGCCCAGGCCGGCAAAGCTCCCCAGCCCGTAAATTAGCGGAAACCCGATCAGAACGACCAGTATGTTCGCAAACACGTTGATCTTCATCGGCGTCCGCGTATCTCCCGCCCCGCGCAGCGTAGCGGTCAGCGACATCGAGATCGTCGTAAAACCGATGGAGAGAAATACGATCTTCGCATAGGTCAAGCCGTGCTCGACCACTTCCTCGGAGCCCCCCATCATCCGGAGCAGTTCCCCCGCGAACATATAACTGAAGGCGATCGTGATCACCGACAGGACGATATTCAGCAAAAACGCCTGACCTGCCGCCCGGTTCGCCTCCTCCACCTTACCCGCCCCGATCGAGCGGGCTACGATGACTGTCGTCCCTACGTTTAACGTCATAAATAACGCCAGCAAAAGAAAAAAGGGCTGGTTGGTCAAGCCAACCGTAGCCACCGCTTCGGGACTTAACCTCCCGACCATAATCATACTCAGCATCTGCGTAAAGTTCGTCAGCAACATCTCGACCAGCGACGGACCGGCCAGCCGGAAGATCGACTGACGCACCGCCTTCGGATCGTCCGGGTCGACGAGAAATCCGTCCGCCGCCTTCTGCGCTTCCGCTCCCGCATCCGCATCCGGCGAGCCGCCGGGCGTCTCCGGCGCATCGGGCCGGCTTGCCGAATCCGTATCCGCAGCTACGGCCGATTCAGCCTCCGCCCCGTGCGCCGCCGCTGGCTGCCCTTGCCGCTGACGCTCGGTTTCCGTGCTCATTTCTAGACACCTTCGTTTCGCTGTGATAGGATCGATTTTCTCCATCATACCACAGATAGACGTCAGCAGACCGGACCAAAATGAATTTGGGTGAAGCGGACACACCCCGTCTGCGGGTTCGGCAACCGCTAACCAAGACTGCCAAAACGGCAATCCTGACGGCGGTCATTCCGAACCGGCTCATCCGGGATAAGGCTTACTTCACCCAAAGGAAGCGTTTACATTATTAAGCTATTGTTTCTTTTTGGCCTGCTCCGCGGCAATATCTTTGCTTAGCAGCTCGGTAGCGTCGCGGATCGCCGAGACATTGTCCTTGCGGTCGCGCCCGATGTCGCCGAAAGCTTCGTTAAGCCGTTTCCAGGCCAGATCGTTGTATTCGGTAAGCGGAGCGGGCGCCGCATATTTCGGAGGGAAGATCGCGTTGATATTTTTCCCGTTGTACTTCGGCAAATCTTGGGCAAATGTCTTCTTGATCTCCGGATTTTTCAGGGCGGTTTCGATGCCTTGCTTGGACCGGATCGTCTGGAACTCGTCGGAGGTCAGCGCCTGAATGACATCCATCGCGTCGTCCTTGTATTTGCTCGTCTTGCTGATATAGATATAGCCCGGGAACGCTTGCGGACCAACGGCTCCCAGTTCCTTGAAATAAGGCAGCGCCGCGTAATCCCAGTTCAGGTCTTCGGGAAAATTGACCGCCGAGCTGGAGAAGTGCGACCACATCGCCAGCGTTTTGTCAACGGAGAACAGTCTGGACTGTCCGGTCGAGGCGAAGAAGTTCCCTTCCAGCGGCTTGCCGTTAGGCGGCGGGATGATCCGGTAAAACCGTTTCAGATTGTCCAGAAAGGTCATCATTTTCGGGTCGTCCAGCGCCGGCTTGAGCGTTTTCGGATCGATGAACGGAGCGGAGAACTGGTTGGTCTTCGAGAGATGCTCCGGCGAAGCCAGCAGGCCGTAATATTGGATACCCCCGTCGCTGCGGGTGACCTGCTTGGCCAATTCGTATATCTCGTCCCAGGTCATGCCGTCTTTTGGATACGGGGCCCCGAATTTATCGAAGATGTCTTTGTTGTACATAAGGACGGGGGACGTGTTGGACAACGGCAGTCCGTATATGCCGCCGCCTGCGATTTCGCGCTGCTGGTCGATCGTAAACGGCTCGAAGCGGTTCAAATCGACATTTTTCTTTTTGATCAGCTCGGAGATGTCGTAGTTAAACCCGTTGCGGATTAAATTCAGATGCGTATGGCCGATGGAGAAGATGAAAATATCGAATTGCTGTCCGGCGGATAACAGCCCGTCCATCGACTTCGTTGCCGGAACCGGAACGAATTTCGGCGTGATGTGCGGGTATTTCTGCCGTATATAATTGCCGTAATGGTTCATAAAATCTTCTTCTTTCCAGTCGGCGTTGCCGGTCTGGTAAAAGATAAGCTCGATCGGTTCTTTCTTGGAGGAGGCCGACCCCGGCCCCTCGCCCGCTCCTGCACCCTCCTGCTTGTCTCCGCCTCCGGCCCCTCCGGCGCACCCGGCCAGCAGGCCGGCCGCCACTACGGCCGCCGAGACGATTTTCCCCGGCGTTCGAATCCACTTGTTGTCCATACGTATCCCCCTTGTCATGTCGATGATTTATGGATAAGGCGTATCCTCCGCTTCAAGCTGCTTGAGCTGAAGCTCCCCGGTCAATTGTCGGACCGTATCCGCATAGGCGGGATCGGAATACACGTTATTCATCTCGCTGCTGTCCTTGCGCAAATCGAACAGTTCCCATTCCGGCGTCTTCGGGTCGTCGATCGCATCGGTCGCCCCCAGCGCATCCGCATAATAATAAATCAGCTTGTAATCATGCGTGCGCAAGCCGTAATGGGCGTACACTCCGTGCTCGCTCAGGTGCATCCAATACCGGTAATACATCGAGGTGCGCCACCCGTCCGGAACTTCGCTGCGCATTAGCAGCCGCAGGCTTTTGCCCTGCATCGATCCGGGAACGGGAATGCCGGCATAGTCCAGAAACGTCGGGGCAAAGTCGATATTCAGCGCCATCGCCTCCTGCACGCGGCCGGCCCGGATTTCTTTCGGGTATCGGACAATAAACGGCATCCGCAGCGATTCCTCGTACATGAAGCGTTTGTCGAACCAGCCGTGGTCGCCTAAAAAGAAGCCTTGATCAGACGTATACACGACGATCGTGTCGTCCGCGATCCCTTGTTCGTCCAGCATGTCGAGCAGGCGTCCGACGTTGTCGTCGATCGAGGCGACGCACCGCAAATAATCTTTAATGTAGCGCTGGTATTTCCAGCTTTTCAGTTCCTTCTCCGTCAAGCCTTCAGGCGGATCGAGCTTCAAATCCCGCTTGTTCAGATCCCGGTCGATTCGCATAATCGCCGCTTCCGCGGCGGCCGCCCGCCCCGAATAATCGTCGTCGAACGTCGGAGGCTCCGGAATCGTCTCGTCCTCGTACAGATGAGCGTGCTTTTGATCCGGAATCCAAGGCCGGTGCGGCGCTTTATGGTGGCACATCAGGAAAAACGGCCGGGTCCGGTCCCGCCCCTCGATCCACTCGATCGAACGGTCCGTAATGATGTCGGTCACATAGCCCTCGTAGCGGCGCTGCTCCCCCATCTCGATAAACTCCGGATCGTAATAGTCGCCTTGACCGGGCAGCACGTTCCAATAATCGAAGCCGGTCGGATCGCTGTCGCCGCCGTGCCCGAGGTGCCATTTGCCGATAATCGCGGTCTGGTATCCCTCCTGCTGAAGCAGCTTGGATACGGTCGTCTGGCGGCCGTCGAAACGGTCACCGAGCGTCTTGACCCCGTTCAGGTGATTGTACACGCCGGTCAAAATAGCAGCCCGGCTCGGGGCGCATATCGAGTTCGTGCAGAAGCAGTTGTCGTAGCGAATCCCTTCGTCTGCGATCCGGTCCAGGTTCGGGGTCCGGTTTATCCGGCTGCCGTAGCAGCTCATCGCATGCGCCGCATGGTCATCGCTCATGATGAAAAGTATGTTCGGTCGGTTCATCGCTTTGTCCCTCTCCTCCTTCCGGCCATCCGGCTCAGGCAAGCGCGTAAATCGGCGAGATCCAGGCGCATTGTCCGTTCATTTGCCGAATCTCCGCATGGTACACGTCGCATTCGGATTCGACGGCGGTATCCGTCCAAGCTTCCGCTATCGTATAAGCGTGCTGCGGAACGGCCCGGTGCAGGACGATCGCCTCGGAATTGTACGCTTGCAGATGACGGGTCACGTTGCCGCCCAGCAGCTCCCCCACCGTGGCCGACAGCTCGGCGCCGTTCAGCCGGACGTTAATCTCGGTGCTCTCATCGCCTTCCACTTCCAAAATAAGCGCAGCCGTATGCGGGTGCAGCGTCGTCGGGTTTTTGAACGTCGTGCAGCTCCACTCCACCGAACGGTCCGACTGGCCGAGGAGCCGGTTGCCAAGCGCATTCATCGTCGGATCGTCCTTCATCTCGGGAGAAGGCGCCAGCACGCTTCGGCCGCGGAAGCAAGTTTCCACGGAAGCCAGCTTGCCGTGGCGGATGTCTGCGGTGCCGTTCCAGGCAAACCCGTTTTTGGCGTTGCCCCAGCCCATCTCGACTCTCACTTTGTATACGCCGGCCTTCTCCGAACCTTCGCGGATACCTGCAACTGAAAGCCTATCGCCGTTGATCACTTTCCACGGCTGCAAATTTTTATACACGACCACTTTATCGATCCGGTCGCATGCGCTAACGCGCAGCTCCACGTTTCGCTCGCTCGCCGCCTGCACCTCGCTGCCCATCGGCATCCCGTTCAACGTGAAGCTGCATTGGATCTTGTCGCCGGTTACCGCATAGGTGCGCCGGGCAAGGATCGCCTCCCAGATCGCTTCCCGCGTCTTGGAGTCGGCCATTACGGCTAACCGTCCGTCGCCATACGAGCCCGGGTACCCGGCGTGGTGATCGGTCGAGCCGACGAAGCCGAGCCGGTGCTTGCGCGCCAGCGCGCCGTAGACGCTGCTGCGGGAATCCCTCGGTCCCATGTCGTGATAATACGGGTACAAGCTCTGGTCGGACATGCCGCAGCCGTGCTTGGAATACACCTCGACGATCGGGCTGATCGCGGCGTTGAAGCTGTCCCAGTTGCCTCCGCGGTAGCCGGGTGTGTAGCCGACATGATGCGGAACCGCGATAACCCGGCGCGGCGCCAGCTTCGCGACGATATCCGCCGGCGATTCGCCTTCCACGATCGGAAGCTCGTCGTCCGGGGTGAGAAAATGATGGTCCCCGTACCGGCTCGAATGCGCCTCGTAGCCCTGGAAGGTGACGAATTCGCCCGGCACGTTGAACCGGTTTACCGTATCGATCACGTAGTCCCAATGTCCGCGCAGCTTGGCGAACCCTTCCTTATGAAAATCGACCAAATATTCGAGCCCCTCGGTACGCTCCGGTATGTCGAACCACGAAGCGTGGCCGATAATCGCGCAAAAGTCGAGCTGGCCTTTGGCCGCCAGCAGCGCATTCTCAAGTCCTCCGAAGCCGTAGCTGATCCCGCAATGATTATGTAAATCTCCCCAGTATAAAGGCATGTTCAAGTTCCTCTCCAGTTGGTATGGTCGAAGATGCTAAGGTTGTGTAAACCGGATGAGATGCGATCCGGACCGCTTCGGTCGCACGGGCGTCAACACGATCCGGTACAAGCAATCGCCCCACGAGTTCCGCAGCTTTTTATCTTCCAGCACGATCGTATCGACGCTAGCTTCGAATTGTCCGGCCTCGTAATCCATCCGAAGCGCCGCCAATCCCCCGCGGCTCAGCAGCACGACCCCTTCCGTTCCGGTATCCGGCAAACAGCAAGTCATGAAGTTCAAGGCGAAGCCGGCCTCTTCGGGCTTGCCGAACGAATAACTTTCCTCCAACTCCACCGCGCTTCGGGGGTGCCGGACCATCCGGCACGTGCGCACCCACGAGACGATACCGGCTTCTGGCTCATAGGCAGGCGCAATATTCAAAGTTAACTGTGTAACCCCGTCCCCCGCCGAATAACTCGCTTCCGCCGCACGGTAACGGGAACCGTTGCGCTGCATATGTCCGTTTATAGTCGGAACGCTGTGATAGCCGGACTGCATCGTCCATATTTCGTAACGGCGGTCGCTGAACGTTTTGGCCGAATATTCCTCCACCCCGGCATCGATCAGCACCGGCTGCCCGTCCGCATATACGACAAAATGCCCGACATCGTTATGATTGTGGCTTTCCTCGTTATGACCGCCCTTCATCGCGGCGTACAATCCGCGGTCCGGCGCTTCCGTCTCCCGCGCGGCCATGACCTGAATGCCGTCCATCCAGATGTCGCGGCGGAACGTCAGCGGCCGGGAATTGCTCTCGACCGTCCGGTAATGGAACAGAGCCGGCAGCACACGCAGAAGCGACAGAAACTTCATGTTTTTCCAGCCGCGCACCCCGAGCATCCGATGAAACGCGCCCGAGCGCCTTCATATTCCCGTCCCCGATCCGTTCGCCATACCGGTAGACGAGATCCGGCTCGATCGTAATCCGGTGCGGACCGTCGGCGAAGTTCAGGAAATAGTTGCCGTGAATATTCACGTTATAGATATACTGGCCGATCCGCCGGATCAACGGCTCCCCGTATACGTCGAACCGCCCGTCCGTAGCCGCATGGAGCAGTTCCAGAAAATCGAACAACGAGCCGCCCGCTTTGTTCCAGTAGCCGGGTCCTTCGTCACAGCCGCCGTCGGCGGGATACGCCGCCAGGAACCGGTCGATGCCGGTCATCGCCTTGCGCACGGCGGCAAGCCGCCTGTCTTCGTCCTCCTCTGCGAGCAGAAACGCGCTCAGACAGTTGGAGGTGCACCACGGCGTCCAGTTGTTCAGCCGTTTCTCGCGTTTCCCGAGCCCCATCCACCACAAATCGTCGCGGTTCAGATAAGGATCGAGAATGCGGCGGCGCAGCTCGGAGGCGATCCGCCGGCTGACGAGCGGATTCCGTTCATCCAGAGCCGGCTTCAGCAAATAGTGCAGCCATGCGAATAGATTGCCGGTCTCGGCGGCGAACAGATCGATGCCCGGCTCGCTCTCCGCGTCCGGCAAGCCCGGATAGCTGCGCTGGGACTGCCGGTTGTGCGCGGAGATGACCCAGCTCGTCTCCTCGGCGATCAGCCAGATCCCGTCGATCAGGTCGTTCAGAAAGCGTCCTGCGTTCTCCACGCATTCAGCCAGCGCCAGGCTCGTTACCGCCCTTCTCCGCAGATGGTACCGTTCATCATAGCGGGTGCGGTTGCCGTTATTCAAAAACTCCATATACATCGAAGCGGTGAGCAGCGGCCACTGGAAATTCAAATACCGTTCTCCCTCCGCCACCACCGACTGCCGCAGCTCCGCCGGAAGCGACTCCCAGTCGGCACGCTGCCCGATATCGGGATACGGACGGTACTCCGCTCGGGACAACAGCTCCGCCGCCTGGCCGCCCGTGGAGAACAGCTCGGAAATTGTGATCAACAGCGCTCCTCCTCCTTCTCGTTATCCGCTCAATCCCGGCGGTATAAGCCGGAGGGCTCCGGTCCAGCCCGGCAAATACAGGATGCCGCCTTCCCGGGTCACTTCGCAGACCGTCCGCCTTCCTGACGGCGACGGCGCATGCGAAAGCGAGCTGCTCCCGTCCCCGCCAATCGCGGTCCACAATCCTTCCGCCAGATCGGCGATAACTACGTTCCACGAATGCGGTGCCGCCTCGTCAAGTGGCGGGAGTGACACAGTCAGCTCCTCTTGCAGCCGTTCGCCGCTTCTTGCGAACAACGCGATCCACCTGCCGATTCTCGCCCCGGACAACTGCCCGGCCTCAACCGTTCCTGTTGGAAGCGCTTCGGGAGCGTCGGCATCCTGAACCTGCATCACATTCAAGAAAAAATTCAGCTCGTTAGGCGTGCGCGGGCTGACCTCGATCCGCCATTCGCCCTGCTCCTTCGTCTCCGGGAAGTCGTTGACATAGTTCGTGCCGAACACCCAGAACGATCGGCCGGGGCCGCCGACGGCCGTTATCTCCTGATCGTCCGGAGCGGGCAGCAGCGTATCGTTGACGAGCCGCCCGTTGTATCCGTCCTCGCTCCTGGATAGGATCGTCCGGCTTCGGTCGATCTCAGGCTCCTCGATGCTGTGAAGCAGCCAATACTTTTTGAAGTCCGGATTCGCCGACACGACACGGTCGAAGACGATCAGAGCCGCCGGATGATCCCGGTGTTTCATATTCAAAAACAGAAACGAACGCTGAAACTGCTTCATCTTGTCCGAATAAGCGGAAGTCAGATCGCCTTTCAGGTAAGAGAAGTCCGGCTCCATAGGATCAGGGCCGTAAGCGTGCGCCAGCACCTCGCCGCGCTTGAACTCCTTGTCCTTCAGCAGATCGTCCAGACTAAGCGGCGGACGGCCCTTGTTCGGCCAGCGCTGGCCCCCGTCGTTCACATTCGGCCATACGAGACCTCCGTCCTTGACATATGGAGCCTTTTTCAGCTCATCGGGATCGTATACAAGCACCGTATTATGCGCGATCGTCCGCTTGAAATAATACTTGTTGTGCGGCGAATGGTATTTGCCGGACGACCCTTTGTATATGCCCGAATCGATGGCCAAATAACCTTTGTAGTACAGCTGGAACGCGCCCGCATCCAAATGCTGATGATTGTTGTACTGGTATTCGCCCACCCGCATCTCGCATACGACCGTTCCCGAGCTTCGGTCCATCTCCTCGTCCCAGCCGGTCCGTGCGATCATGATGCCGGCAGGGGAGCCGAAATACCGGGTAAGCGGAAGCTCCTTAAGCGGCTTGGGCCGGACGTCCGGGTTGTAAAACAGAAACGCGTGAAAGACGTACATGTCCGTTATATTCTTAAACTCGCGGAATTGCTGGGCCATAAGGTAGCCGTCCTCGTAATAACTGCCGAGCATCAAGTACAGCAGCGGGAAAAAAGCGATGTACCGGTCCTCCGCATACAACGGGTTGTCGCTGTCCCCGTCCCGCAGCAGCTTGCCGTCCGGCCTGCGCGTGTACAGCCATTGGTAGCCCATGCCGCCCTGCGAGGCGTCATACGGATTGCCCGCCCCCATCCGGTCGAGGACCCAGGTAGCGTATAGTTCGGCCTGCAGCCGGTAGGTCCCGTAGTTATCGCCTTGATGATGCCAGCCGGACGGATAAAAGAAATTGCGCGCCGGAACCATCTCGGCATAAAAGCGGCCTGCGGATACGTCGTACATCTCCGGGTCTTCGTCGTAAATCGCGATTCCGGTGCCGATCAGATCGCGCATCAGCATCCATTCGCTCGTATGGCCGACGATCGCCCCTTCCTTCACGGGCGGATATCCGCACTCGAGCAGCTGCGCCAGCCTGCGGAGATGTCCGGCCATATACCGCCGTTCGTCTTCACTCAGCAGATCCCGGCACCAGTCGTACACGACCGCGGCGGCCAGCATCAGCCGTCCGATCGTCCGGGAGATGTCCTGATACGCCGGATTGAACGTTTTGGCGACGTTTCGCAGCGCCAGCTTCCGGGCGTGCCCGCCCGCTTCGGTGTCGCCGTCCAGTACGTACATAAGCGCGTTCGCTTCCATGAGGTAAGCTTCATCCGGCTTCTCGCAAGACGGAGCCCCGTCGATAGGAACTTGGCTGAACGAAACGAGACGGTCCCATACCTGCTTCATCTCCGGCTTCGATCGTTTCTCCCGCAATCCGGGCACATCCCGGCTTCTCAGCAGCAGGCGCGGATGCTCCGGCGGCGGCGTATGCGGCGGCTTCGGATACATGGCGAAAACCCTCCTTTCAACACACGTTTATTGGGCTCCGGATCAAAGTCCGGATTCATGTTTACATCAACTGGTATGAAAGGCGGAGTAATCCGCTAAAAAACGGTCGTACGCGTCGGCGGGAATATTCAGCAGGTCGCCTGTACTTCGCATATGCCCGCGCAAGTGCGCCAGCATCGCTTCGATGCGCTTCCGGTGCTGCTCCGGCCGGAACGCTCTGTTGTTCGTTTCCGACGGGTCGCTTGCCGCATCGTACAGCTCGATAAACGTCTCGTCCTTGAACAGATCGACAATAAGCTTCCAGTCCCCCTCGATTATGCACCGCTGAAAATTGCTTCTCGCCCCGTTCCCGTCAAACTGGATGAAGATTCGCTCACGCTCCAGCCTGCTCCGTTCTCCCCGGATCAACGGCATCAAGGATACGCCGGACATGCCATCCGGCGGCTCGATGCCAAGATAGTCGCACAGCGTCGGCAATACGTCTACGCTGCTTACGAGCTCGCTCGTGCCGCTTGCCGCCGCCCGAAAGCCGGCCGGAAACTTCAGGAACAGCGGCGTACGCACCGCTTCTTCGTACATGCACATTTTCTGCCACAGCCGGTGCGAGCCGAGCATCTCCCCGTGATCGCTGGCGAATACGATCAGCGTGTCGTCGTACATGTCCTGCCGTTGCAGCTCGGCTACGAGTTCTCCGATGCAATGGTCCAGCAGCGCGACAAGCCCCAGGTAGACGTTCCATATGTTCTGCCAGTCGTCCCTCGTATACGAGGCGCCGAGCTTGCCGGTCAAATTGTAGAGCTGCAGCGGAGATTGGTTCTCGTACCACACCCCCACGTTATCCGGCAGCTTCGCATCCCGGATCATGGAATACCACGGCTCCGGAATGTCCAAGGGCGGATGCGGCGCGAGGAACATCGCACTCAAGGCGAACGGTTTGCTCCGGTCTCTGCCCCGGATCGCCTCGAGCGAGTCGTTCAAAATAAAGCCGTCATAAAAATTTTCCAAACCTTCTTCATACTTCCCCGTTGTCGGAATCGAATAGTTCCGTTTGCGCGTTAGTTTCCCGTAGACGAGCTCAGGCACGATGCCCTGAAACGCCGCTCCACCGGGCTTCCGCTTGCCTTGCGCCTTCAAAAACCGCTCGTAGCGCCCTTCCAGCGGAAGCCAGTAGGTCCGGCTGTCCGGCTCCTGCTCCAGCTTCGGCTCGGTGAACAGATGCTGCTTGCCGGTATGCCAGCTGTCCCATTCGTCCTCCAGCAGCCGGTACCAGTTCGTATGATCCGGCCTCACCATGCCATGCTGTTTCTCCTGCTCCGTCCAAGGGTTGATCAGCGAGCCCGTCACATTCGGATATTTCCCGGTAAAAAACGATCCGCGGGCCGGAACGCAGAGCGGCGACGCGCAGTACGCGCGCTCCATCACGAAGCTTTCCGCCTTCAGCCGGTTCAGGTTCGGCGTGTGAGGACCCAGGGCGTCCCAGCGAAGCTGGTCCGCCATGATCACGACCACGTTCGGCTTACTGCTCATGCGCCGCCTTCCTTCCCGCCGGCCGGCTCCGAGCCGGTCCCGTCCAGCTTGCGTACGCGATACTCCCCTGCCGATCCTCCGTTTTGCCGCCAGTACAATACGCCGCTTGCCTCGGACACTTCATAAGACGCCGCCTGGCCCCACTCCGTCTCTGGGCCGGTCCCGCCGCCGGACCGTTCGATCGCCCACCGTCCGGGCGACAGATCGGCGATGAACAAGTGCATCCCGCCGGCTCTCTCGCTCGCTTCCGCAGGAACCGGAAGGATCGCCGGACCATCGTCGAGCGGCATCCCGCTTTTGCCGAACAGGACGACCCAATCGTGAATCGCCGCGCCGACCAGCGCGTCGCTCTCCAGCTTCTCCGTGCACAGCGCCGCCGGACCGTCCGCATCCTTCACCTGCATGACGTTCAGGAAGTAGTCCAGCCCGGACGGCTCGCGCGGGCTCACTTCGATCCGCCATTCGCCCTGCTCCTTCGTCCCGGGATAATCGTTCACGTAGTTGGTGCCGAACACCCAATACTCCTTGCCGGGGCCGCCTACCTTGACGATCTCCCGATTGCCGCCCTCCGGCAGCAGCGTATCGTTAACCAGCTGCCCGTTGTAGCCGTCCTCGCGGCGCGACACGACCGTTCGGCCGCCTTCGGTCTCCGGCTCTTCGATGCTGTGCAGCAGCCAATATTTCGGGAACCCCGGATTCGAAGCGACGACCCGGTCGAAGACGATCAGCGCCGCCGGATGCGTTTCGTTTTGGAAGTTCAGAAACAGGAACGACCGCTGGAACTGCTTCATTTTGTCCGAATACGCCGCCGTCAGATCTCCTTTCAAATAGGAGTAGCGGGGGACTGCCTTGTCCGGTCCGATCGCATGGGCCAGCACATCCGCCCGCTTGAAGTCTTGGGTCAGCAAATCGTCCAGCGTCAGCGGCGGTCTACCTTCATTGGGCCATCGCTGCCCGCCGTCGTTCACGTTCGGCCATACGAGCCCTCCGTCCTTGACGTACGGAACCTTCTCCAACTCGCCCGGATCGTAGACGAGCACACAATTATGCGCGATCGTCCGCTTGAAATAATACTTGTTGTGCGGGGAATGGTATTTGCCTGACGAGCCTTTGTAAGAACCCGGATCGATCGCCAGATGGCCTTTGTAATACAATTGGAACGCGCCTGCGTCCAGATGCTGGTGGTTGTTGTACTGGTACATGCCCACCTTCATCTCGGCGACGACCGTCGCAGAGCCGATGCCTTCGTCCCACCCCGTGCGCGCCACCATGACGCCCGTCGGCTCTCCGAAGTACCGGGTTAGCGGCAGCTCGTGCAGCGGTTTCGCTTCCACGTCCGGATCGGCGAACAGGAACGCGAACAACACGTCCTTGTCCTGAAGCCTGCCTTCGTCCCTTTGCCATTGGGATGTAAAATATGGATCTTTATAATATCCGGCGAGTATCAAATAAAGGAAATGAAGCCGCGTATACTTGGTCTGCTTCAACATAACCGGCGTCGTATCTCCGTCCCGCAGCAGCTTGCCGTCCGGACGCCGGGTGTAGATCCACTGGTACCCGACCTCCCGCTGCGATTCGTCGTATACGTTGCCGAAGCCCATCCTGTCGAACAGGAAGGTCGGGAACAACTCTCCCTGGAAGCGGACACCGCCGTAGCCGTCTCCTTGATGATGCCAGCCCGACGGATAAAAGAAATTGCGCGCAGGCAGCATCTGGTCGAAAAATCGCCCGGCCGCCCAATCGTACATGTCCGGCTCCTCGTCGTAGATCGCAATGCCCGTTCCCAGCATATCCCGCTGGATCATCCACTCGTTGCTGTGGCCGACGAAGGCGCCTTCGCGGACGGGCGGGTAACCGCATTCAAGAAGCTCCGCCAGCCGCTTGAAATGCCGGATCAGGAAAGCTCTCTCCGCATCCGTGATCAAATCGTAGCACCAATCGTACACGATCGCCCCCGCGAGCATCAGCCGGCCGATCTCCCTCGAGATGTCCTGATAGGCCGGATTAAAGGGTTTCGTAATACTGGACAACGCAAGCGCTTTCGCTTTCTCCCCGGCCTCCCGGTCGTCCATGAGCACATACAACAGCGCATTCGCTTCGATGACGTAGACGTCTCCCGGGCAACTCTCGGTGCCGGCTTCTTCCACTGAAAACGAACTGTACTGAAGAAGACGCTCCCAAGCCTGCTTGACCTCGGGCCTCGCCGCCTTATCTCTCAGCTCCGGCACATGCTCCTTCCGCATAAATAGCCGGGGATGACCGGAAGGCGGTGTTATTGGTGGTTTTGGAAACATTCGATCTAACCTCCCTTGCTTGCGGACAGCCAGCTGTTTTTGTACCATCCGCTCTATCATCGTGCCGCATCTGATTCTGCTGTCAGACCTCATCTTACAAAGCTGCCGCCGGCTCGTACCCGCATGAGGAAAGCAGGGCGATTTCTGCAACCGCTGCCATTCTGACACAGTCGCATCTTTCGCCGGTCGTTCGCTAACAGTTCGATCATAAGCTACACTTTTAACTTATGTCAATATTTAAACTTAGATTCGCAAATCATTTAATTTTTGTTCAGATTTTTTATCGAAAACCAACTAGTTATGAATAATTTCAATCAATAGATTCCACTAAAAACATTGCCAATCCGTCTTCCGTTTGTTATGGTAGAAGCAGCGCAGCAACCTATGAACGAATTGCGAGGGAAACGTTTTGGAACCTAGCCGCAAACTGTACGATCAAAAAGGGAGTAAAGTCGCCATTCTCCAGATGCTCCGGGTGTACGGACCGATGTCTCGGATCGAACTCACCCGGCAGACCGACTTAAGCCGGGCGACAATATCCGTCGCGATCCAGGAACTTATCGAGCTGGGACTTGTCCACGAAACCGAAGTCCGTCCATCTACCGGGGGAAGACCGGCAACCAATCTGGAGCTGGTCCCTTATTCCCGTTGCATATTAGGCGCGGATTTGAATCATCAATCCTGGATAATAGGAGCCTTCGATCTGCTCGGCAATACAGTGGAGAAGAAGCAGATCCCGTTCGCTCCGCTGACGCCGGAAGCGGCCGTCGCCGCACTCGCCGCCGAAATCCCGAACTTTATCCAAACGCTGGGCCCCAAAGTCATCCCCGTGATCGGGATCGGCGTTCCCGGATTGGTAGATTCGAACAACGGTCTGCTGCTCAGCTCGGCGGTTTTGGGCTGGCAGAGAGTCGAGCTCGGCACCATGCTGGAGCAGGCGTTAGGCTGGCGGGCCGTCGTCATGAACCGCAGCCGCGCCCGCGGCTTGTCCGAGTGCCGGTACGGGGCCGGCAAAAACTACCGGCATATGATCTATATCGGGGTGGATACCGGGATCGGGGCCGGCATCTACGTCAACCGCGAGCTCATTCACGGAGCGATCGGCGGCGCCGGTGAAATCGGCCATACGACGGTCGCGATCGACGGGCCGTTATGCCCGTGCGGCAACAACGGCTGCCTGCAAATGATGGCCGCCGCTCCCGCCATGGAGCTGGAGGCGCGCAGGCTTCTGCGGTCCGGGGCTCACTCTTCGCTGCAGCTCCGGCAGGGCTTCGATCTGCAGATGCTGGGCGCCGAAGACATCTGCCAAGCGGCGGAACAGGGCGACGAACTGGCGATACAGGTCGTGACGAACGCTGCCGCCTATTTGGGCGTTACTTTAGCCAATCTCGTCAATTTGCTCAACCCGGAAGCGATCATTCTCGGCGGCTCCATTCCCAAATCGTGCAGCACCTATACCCAAACTGCCGTCAAAGTGATGCATCAGCGGGCCATGGGTCTTCTGTCCGGCTCCACCGTCGTCCATATCGGCGAGTTCAAGGAAGCCGGCGGCTCGCTCGGCGCGGCGAATATGGCGCTCGATCAACATATGTCGTTCTCCTTTTTCGCTCCGTAAACGATTCGCAAAACAACAAAAAGACCGGCTATTGCGGACACCAAAGTCCGGCCGGTCTTCTTTTTTTTATTGCGCTCAAAAAATATCCATGCTGAGGTACCGCTCTCCGGTATCCGGAGCGATACACAACACCCGCTTGCCTTTACCCAGCTTCCGGGCCACCTG
This sequence comes from Paenibacillus sp. GYB004, assembly GCF_036577605.1. Taxonomy (NCBI): domain Bacteria; kingdom Bacillati; phylum Bacillota; class Bacilli; order Caryophanales; family Paenibacillaceae; genus Paenibacillus; species Paenibacillus sp. GYB004. Next base: position 17,884 of record NZ_JARBDB010000009.1, on the reverse strand, counting down.
AAGCGCGGTCCATACCGAAGCTCCGGCCGAAGGCCCTACCAGGATCCCTTCGCGCGCCGCCAGCTCCCTCGTCGTACGGAGCGCGTCTTCATCGGCTACCTGCACGATCTCATCGTAGACGTCCGTATTCAGGATTTGCGGAATAAATCCGGGGCTCGTCCCGACCAGCTTGTGCGGTCCCGGCTGCCCTCCGGACAACACCGGCGAGCCTTTGGGCTCCACAACGTAAATCTGGATGCCCGGAATATGCTCGCGCAGCACTTCCCCGGTTCCGGTAATTGTCCCGCCCGTTCCGGACGTAGCGACGAATGCGTCGAGCCTGCCGTCCGTCTGCTCGATAATTTCCAAAGCTGTCGTTACCCGGTGAATATCCGGATTGGCCGGATTTTCGAACTGCTGCGGGATAAAGCTGTTCGGAATTTGCTCGTGCAGCTCCTTCGCTTTGCGGATCGCACCTGGCATCCGCTCGGCCGCCGGCGTCAGGACAACCTCCGCTCCGTACGCTTTCAGGATGTTGATCCGTTCCTTCGTCATATTGTCGGGCATGATCAGGATGGCGCGGTACCCTTTGGCCGCGGCGTTCATCGCCAGCCCGATCCCGGTATTGCCGCTTGTCGGCTCGATGATCGTAGCGCCGGGCTTCAGCCTGCCGTCCTTCTCCGCTTGCGCGATCAGATTATAAGCAGCGCGGTCCTTGACGCTTCCGCTCGGATTGAAATATTCAAGTTTGACATACACTTCCGCGTCGTTTTCCCCTACAAGCCGGTTAATCCGGACTGCCGGCGTCTGGCCGATCAGCTCGGTTACGCTCTGCACCATCTTCGGTTTCATGTGACGTACGTGCCTCCCATTTCTGATGTACGTCTATTATATCATATAATTCATGGTATCGTTATCGGGATTTACTGATTTGAACGGACGACAAGCTTATCGCGCATGAACAGCCATGCCAACAACGGCGAACTGCCGATTCCGAGCAGCAGCCAATTGATCGCCTGAGGAGCCGTCGTCCAGGAGACGACCAGGATAAAGACGAGTGTCCCGGCAATTCGTCCCACATTCAGTCCAAGCTCCCGCAGGACGACATATTCGACTCGGTGCTCGGAGCTGTCGCGGTCACGTCCGATAATATCGAATACGGAGGAAGTCATCGGAATCGTGTACAGCGGAATAAACAGCGACGTTCCGATCCCGAACAGCAGCAGCGTCGTAAAGCTCACCTGCCAGAAAAAAGGTAGAATGACGGCGATCATAAACACGACCCCGATCAGCATTCCCCCTTTGCGGTGCGGAGGCTTCAGCCATTTGCCGACCACGTAAAAGCTGACCAGAGCAACCGCCGACGTAATCAGCGAGAAGTTGCCGATCTGCATTTCGTTGCTGGTGGCGATGTAGATCATCAAGCCGATCAAAAAGGCAAATACGCCCTCTCGCACCCCCTGGGCGATTAAAGCGGCAAACACCGTTCTCCAAGGGCTCTCGGGGTTTTTCAGCGTGCGATATCCGTGCGCCCATTCGTAAGTTCCGGCCACCTTCCGCTTTTTGAGAAAAAAGCTGACTACCACGCCGACGACAAAAACGGCCAGCGATATGGCAAAGATGAGCCGATACCCGCTCGTTCCGGGGAGTCTCGTAATGAGCCAGCCCGATATCCAGGGAGCGACCATCCCGATCGAGGAGCCGAGCAGGCCCGCCCATCCGTTGAACCGGTCCCGGTTGTCGGCCGATGTGACTTCAAAATATACGACATTAAACGCCAGCCAGAAAAACCCCGAAGACATCCCCTGCACGAAGCCGAGGAGCCATACGTATTCGACAGCCTGCTGCTGGAGCAGCAGCACGATCATATAAAAAAGAGCGGCAACGGCTACGCCAAGCCGCAGACTGTTCATCTTATTTCCTTCCTTCACCCATTTGCCTGCGAGCCAAAACGTCAGGGCCATCGATATTTGGTGAAAAAAAGCGAACCAGCCGATCAAAGCAAAGTCGTTTTTGGCTTTCCATAAATAAACGTTAACGAACGTGCCCGACAACGCATTGGCTGCTCCGAACAACGTATTTACGATCAGCAGCAGCCACGTTTGAGAATCGAACGCTTGCGACGATTGGTTCGAACTGCCGCCGGCGGGGCGGCTCGAATCGTTATCCGTATCCCGGCCTTGATCCCGATCCCGGTCCCGGAAGTACCCATTCTGCTTTTCCTTCGATTTTGGCCCGAAGGGACCGACCCCTCCCGCTTCGCCGCCCGTTACGGCCATCTCCCCGGTACGCTGTCGATCTAGCTGCATGTGCCTCACCTATATGCTCAAATTGCCACCTGCAAGCGGAACGGGCATCGTCAGTCTCCTGCCTCTGCTTGTCCAGCTTGAATATAACGCCAGGCGTCTGCGGCTTCTTATAACGTTCCCCAAAGCGGGAAAAAAATTAGCCTGTTTTCCTGCTATCCGCGCTCCGTGTAGTTTGGACGGCAGCTTGCACCGGCACCGGACAAAATAAGAAAAGCATCTAAACGAAGCCTTTTCCACGATGAATGACCCTGCGTAAGCGGTAGCTATTCTTGGTACAGAAACTCGCAATTTACTTTTTTGAAGTAACGCTTTGGAGCTTTACCACTTTAGCAAATCTAAACTTCTGTAACGATAAAAAACCCGCTTCCGAAGAAGCGGGCGCCTCGCGGCCTTACGATCCTTTCGACCACGAATTAACGAGCCGGACCCGGTCCTCATCGGACAACGAGTAGGATACTTGAAAGCAGGACGGACATACGAACATATTCAGCTTAAACGGAGGCTTCAGAAAAGCGGGCGCTTCGCCGGACGGCTGTACCGGCACAAACTGCCCTTCGCCTACTTTCATCTCGCCGGCCACCACCATCTCGTCATGGCAACGCAGGCATTCCATCCCGTCGTCCTGCTGCTCCAAACGTTTCTTGACCGACAGCTCATAGGCGTTCAGCTCCGTTAATTCCTCATCATCTGAATCCGAGAGAAGCTCGAGATCGTCGCCGTCCAGCTTGACATGCAGACTCCGGTAATCGTTTATCTCGTTGAAACAGTGCGGACAAGTCTCCTCCGGACCGATCTCTTCATCCCAGACGATCTCCGTCTGGCACCACGGACATACCGCGGCGGGATTGTCGCTCATGACCATTCCCCCATCAGGCGTATTTAACGAAATAATAAACGCCTACGGCTAGAAACGCAAGCGATAGCGCCAGTAACGTTCCCCATAAATATTTCATAATCACACCACGCTTGCGCCGATTACGTAAGACATCGAGATGGAAATAATCATCGCCAGAAGGCCGACGGCCCGGTTATCCTTCTGGATTTCCGCGTCAATTTTGAACACAGGGGTCAGAAACTCGAAAATAAAATACGCTATGAGCAGCAGCACAAAACCGATGCTGGCCCAGATCAGCGAGTGCAAAATCGAGTCGTTGTTCATGATCGCAAACCGGAATATGTTGCATATCCCGAAAATTTTACCACCGATCGCCATCGCTACGGACACGTTGCCGTTTTTGATTTCTTCCCAGTCGTTATATTTTGTAACGAATTCAAATATCGCCAAAAACACGACTAAGGCCAGTACGGCGACGGAGAAAAAAGCGAGCGTTTCCAAAAACGGATTCGACAACAAAACATCCACCTCTTCGTTCATCAGAATCAACCGCCTTCCCCGAAATGGCCAAGAATAAACGCCTACAGGCGTCTTTGACGCTGGCATTTATCAAGATTTGGAGCCACTTCTAAGACATACTTTCCGATATATTGAAAAAGACGCAGAACAACGCGAAACCGGCCCTGAAGGCCGATTCCGCATGCGCTGGTTCCGCACTATTTTCTGTTTGTGTATCGGTCAGGTTCCCTTGTATCCCCTCGCGAAGGGAAGGAATCCGTATCTTTTGTTAAGACGTCGGATCAGGATTGACGCTTCTTGGCTTCCATTTGGGCTTTCAGAGCCGCCAGTTCGTCGTCTACCCCGCCGGTTTTGTCGAGCTGAGCCAGCTCGTCGTCGAGCGTGCGGCTGGAGCTGCGGATATCTTTGCTCGCTTCCGCCTCGGCTTCCATCTGAAGCACTTTCTCGGTCATCCGGTCGAAGCCTTTGGCTGCGTTGTCGGTTCCGAAGCCCGTCATCGCCTGATTGATCTGCTTTTGCGCCTTGGCCGCTTCGGCGCGGGCTACCAGCAGGTCTTTTTTGTTTTTCATTTTGTTGAATTCGTCTTTCATCTCGGCAAGCTGACTGCGAAGCTGGTCGGCATTCGTCTTGGCGATGTCGTACTGGCGCTTCATCTCGTCGTAGCGGGTCTGATGCTCTTTCTTATCCTGCAGCGCTTTGCGGGCCAGCTCCTCGTTGCCTTGCTCGAGAGCTTTCATCGCTTGCTCCGTGCGGCGGTTGACCATATCTTCCGCTTCATCGGCCTGCTGCTTGAATTTTTTCTCGATTGCGATCTGCTTCGCTACCGCAGACTCGGCTTCCAAAATATCTTCTTCCATATCGCGGAGAAATTGGTTGAGCATTTTAACCGGATCTTCCGCTTTATCCAGCAGGTCATTGATCGAAGCCATCGTTAAATCGCGCAATCTTTTGAAAATTCCCATCTTTTGGTTCCTCCTCAGGGTTTATAGGTTCATCTTTACATTCGATTGGAAATCAACGCGTTGTTTACACCCATTTCATACGTGGCGTGCGTGAAGAAGTTTCAAAACGGACCGGTTTTTCTTCAAAAAATTTGTCGCCATTTGGATAAGAACGCCCACCGCCGTTCCGCCCGCCTCTTGTAACGGGGCAGTCCCCTGTAGACGAGAAGCGCTTCCGCGTAAGCCCGCTTCGCTTCCTCCCGGTGTCCGAGCCGTTCGTAGATCCGTCCGAGCTTGTAGCTCCCTTCGCTGGAAGAGGAGTTCATCCCGCGGAATTGCTCGAGGTAGCCGATCGCTTTATCCGGCTTCACCGGAGCGAACTCCTCGCCTAGCCTTAGATACGGCTCTCCGTACTTCACTTTCGGATTCGACTCCAGACTTTGCAAAATCAGCTTCTCGCCCTCTTCCAACTGTCCCAGCTTCAGCCTGCACAGTCCGATCTCATACACGACGTCGGCCGAATCGTAGATGGAGCTGACCTGCTCCAGGAGCTCCAGCGCTTCCGCATATTTCCCTTTCTCTATATACAATCGGGCCGCTTCCAGCTTACCGGTCGCATTGTGCGGCGACAGCAGCAGCTCGCGCTTCAGACGGGACAACCGCCGGTTGCGGCGCAAAGGCGCGGTCAGGCTGGGGGAGAGTCCGATGAATCTCCGGTCTATGAAGTACAAGACGACAAGCAGGACGATCAGCGCTAAAAACGGATTGCCTACAAGCCACCACAACAATGCGAACAAGAAAAATTTACTCATGATCCACCTCCATCTTCTCCCATTCTAACATAAGACGGAGAAGCCGAATACAGACCCGGCCTACGAGCCGGCGCAAATCGTTTTACGGGTTTGTAAAACTGTCTCTATCCGAGGGCTGGCCGCCAGGCGGGAGCCGTTGCAGATAGACAGAAAAAAGAAGCCCGAAAGGCTTCTTTGAATCGTATAGGATGATGCTGCAGCCGGAGTCGCCATTTACTCGATCGGCATTTTTTACTGCGATTTTTTCTCCGCTATTTTTTTGGTAACGAGATCCTGCGCTTCTCTCAAAGCCGTGTTTACGTCAATCGACCCGTTGATGAAGGAAAGCAATTTGCCGTTAACGAGGCTTGCGGCATCGCGGTCATATACGCTTGACGGGGCGGGAACCGGATACGATTGTCCGAGCAGCGCCGCCGTATTTCTGCCTTTGGCCAGCTCATTGTTGGCGAACGCCTGCTTACGGATGTCTTCGTTTTTAAGACCGGTAATTCTGCCGTCCTTCGTCGCTCCCAACTGCACCTCGGGGTCCGTGCTGAGATAGGAAATCACTTGGAAGGCGACGTCCTGATGCTTGCTGGCCTTGGTTAAAATGAATCCGTCCGAGAACAGTCCCTGGCCTACGTTTGGTTTGTTCTTAAAGGTGGGATACGTGACGAAATCCCACTTGAACCCTTCCCGCTCCAGCTTTGCCATATCCGTATTGTGCAGGAGCAAAATATCCGGGAGCATAGCCAGCGTCTTGGCCGTCGTAAATTCGTTCCTCGAATCGCCCAGCGATTTGATTGGCGCCGGAAGCGGGTTCGGGAACATCCGTTTCGCTGTCTCGAACAGTTCCTTCCACCCTTCGCTCGCCACAAGAGCCTGCTCGGTTTTCGGATCGACATAGGGGAGCGAAGCCTGCATCTGCAGACGGTTAATATTGATCGGCGGCTTAAGTCCGACATATTGAATCGTGCCGTCGGTGCGCGTCAATTTGTTGCCGAGTGCGATCACGTCGTCCCAGGTCATGTTGTTCGTCGGATAGGGAACCCCGAATTTATCAAAGATGTCTTTATTGTAATGCAGAGCGAATGCAAGCACATTATAAGGCAAATAATACACTTCGCCGTTTTTGGAGTAAGACTTGATGCTGTCCACCAGCTTCGAATCGTACACGCCGAAGTCAAGCCCGTGCTTTTGCGCCAGCGGCCGGAGGTCCTGAGCGATCTCCAGGGGCAGAACCGATTGCAGATTCGTAACCCCTTCCCATATAATATCGGGAATATCGTTCATGGCGATCAGCTCTTCGATCGTGCTGCCCTTTTTGTTCTCCACCACCTGCAGCGTTACATGGGGGAACTTCTTTTTCACATACTGGTTAACGTACTTCTCGTAATCGTCGATAACCGTCCTTGTATAAAACTTTAACGTAACCGGATCGGGAGCTTTAACCGCGTTTTTAACGTCGCTCTCCGCTTCCTTCTGTCCTCCTCCGCCGCACCCGCCCAATAGTCCGGTTGCCGCAACCATCCCTGCAAGCAGAAGCTTCGCTGTACAATTCCGCATCGTAACGTCCCCTTTATCTCATAATTGTGGTATAAGAATAAACTGGAGGGAAGAATAAAACGATATCGTACCTCTTACGCAATTCCATCCTTATCATCCTGTCGGCAGGTGGCATCCCGCCTGCTTTCGAAAATTACAGAAACGGTAGCGCTTACATATTCGAGGAAAATGATAAAACCACTTCGCTAGGGGCCGCATTTAGGCTGCATATGACCATTTTCTATACGACGTCAATTACCTGCGGGCCTGTATCCATACACGTCAGTACATATAGGTCAGTATCCACACTCACACTCGTCAGCTTCCATACCGTATCCGGTTAACCGTTTTCTCACCCCCACATCGTTCCCCAATAAAGAACATTGTTCACTTTCTTAATCAAAAAAATATAGCCGTTTCACCATTATGTTCTCTGTCGAAGAACGCAGTTCCGTATAAGTTGTAGTCAGCTTCACTTTATCACATCGATTTCGCTAATACAACATTTAGTTTTAGGCTTGAAAGGGGAGCGCTACGGGACAGCCCGACGGCAGGACAAGTCCGCTTCCGGCACCGTATCGCCCCTTTTTTTGTTCCTGTATACCAAGCGTCCGCCTTAGACCTTCTCTTCGATCGCCCGTACAATTTCGCCCAATTTCAAGGCGTAGTCCCGGATCTTTTCATCGTCAAATCGCAGCGAAGGACCGGATACGCTAATTCCTGCCACGAGCTGTCTCTTCTTGTTCAGAATCGGCATCCCTACGCATTTGATTCCGTATTCGTGCTCCATGTTGTCGATCGAGTAGCCGCGGCTTCGGATCGCCGTCAATTCGGCCTGAAGCTCCGCCGGATCTGTAATCGTATGATCCGTATATTTACGAAGGCCTCTGGCGCATAGCGAATCCGTGATCTCCGGCAAAAAAGCCAGCATCGCTTTGCCGATCCCTGTGCAGTAAAGCGGGGCCTTTACGCCGAGCATCGATCGTGTGGACAGCTGATTTTTGGGAGAAGACGAATCCAGGTAGATGACTTCCGCTTCGCTCGGCATCCCCAAATAAACAGTCTCGTTCGTGTAATCCGCCAATTCCTGCATGTAGGGCAGCATCAGCTTGCGAATATTCATATTGCTTGAAATCACGTTGCCGAGCTCCAAAATTTTCATCCCGAGCCGATACTTCTCGTTTTCCGGATTTTGCTCCAAATAACCCGCTTTGACGAACGTATCGACGATATTGTGCACATTGCTTTTGTACAGGCCGAGCTGCTCGCTGATTTCCGTTATGCCGAGCTCCGGATTATGGACGTTAAAGCACTCGAGGATTCTAAGAGCTTTATATAAAGATTTCACTTTGATTTCTTCTGCCATCGTCGTTACCTCTTATCCGCTAATAGTAGGGAAGGGAAGCTGTTCGTGCCTTATCCAGCACGGGACCGGTTTCATTCCTACTTCTATCTTATAGGAAGATGTCCCGTTTATCAAAGTGGTTTTGCGGAATTTTGCGGGGTTAATTGTAAATGACCTAACACATTTAACTGTCAATAAAAAAGTATTGCTAACGGCAGCATCTTCCATTATGCTAGATCCGAAGAATGTTTTTTGAACATTGTTCTGTATTAAGGAACAAAACAACAATTAGGAGTGTGTACTCATGGATCGAACCAATGCGGCCAACTCAGGCTGGAATTATTCCGACCCCAGAGATTTATACAAAACGGCCGACCCGTCGGCTAAGGCGTATGGCAGCGTCCATATTATGCGACTCGCTCCCGGGGACCGCCGTCTGACGGTGGATTGGAAAGACTTCGAGCCGTCCTCGGGCTCCACTTCCGGACGCGCGTATTCGCTTACATACCGGTTGCGGGGACAGGATGAGGCGGTGCATGTTCCGTTGTCCGCCTCGGACGAGCGCATCACGATTACAGATCTGGCGAATGACCAGGAGTACGAAGTATGGGTTACCCGTACGGACAGCGCCGGCGACAGCAAGTCTGCGGCATCGTCCAGCCCGGTTCGCTTATTCCGTCCGGGTGTTGTGCCGGGGATTGTTGTTAATTACATTCATCCCGAGGACTACACGTACGGGTTTTCCGGCCGGTCGCCTGCCAGCCCTTCGATCGTCCGGCTGGAGGACGGGGTGCTGCTTGCTTCGCACGACATTTATTGGGGGAATGAAGGACAGAATACGTCGGTTATTTGCCGCAGCGAGGACGATGGGGAGACGTGGGCGTTTGTTAACTTCCTGTATCCGTGCTTCTGGGGGAAATTGTTCCTGCACCGGAACCGGCTCTATATGCTTGCGACAAGCACGGAGTACGGAGCATTACTGATCGGTCGATCGGACGACGGGGGAGCGACCTGGAGCGAGCCGACCGTCATCATTCCGGCCGGAAGCCGGGAAGCGGGCGGACCGCACAAGGCGCCGATGCCGGTCATCGAGTACAAGGGGAGACTGTGGACGGCAATCGACTACGGCTCGTGGACGACGGGCTCGCACGCGTCGGGTCTCATCTCGGCCCCTGCGGATGCGGATCTGCTCGATCCCGCGAGCTGGACGACGATGCCGTTCCTCAAATACGATGTGAACTGGCCCGGCTCCGTAGGCGGAGGCAACCTGGCCGGACTGCTGGAAGGCAATGCGGTCGTGAAGCCGGACGGGACGCTCGTCAACCTGCTTCGCTACCAGACCAACGGCGGCACGCCCAATTACGGCCGCGCCATCATGTTGTACGCCGATACGGATCATCCGGAACGTTCGCTTACTTTTGGCAAAGTGATCGACTTTCACGGCAATTTGTCGAAATTCACCGTTTATTGGGATGCACAATCGTCGAAATATTGGTCGTTGGTTAACCGGGTAACAAACCCGAGCATCTCGCAACGCAACATCCTGACTCTGGTTCATTCCGAAGATCTGGAGCATTGGCACATCACGGCTGATATTTTGGATTATGAGCATAACGGTTGGCCGGAAGACTGCAAAAAGGTCGGATTCCAGTACGTGGACTGGCTGTTCAACGGGGACGATATACTGGTCGCTTCGAGAACGGCGATTAACGGAGCGCACAACTTTCATAACGCCAACTATATAACATTCCACCGGATCGAAAACTTCCGGTCGATCTAGAGTCTCAGAATGGTCCGCCATCTTGTCTTATGTTCTTATGCAGAAGACGCCTCCATACTCACCTAAGAGGGAGCAGGAGGCGTCTTTGTGCGCTCATTGTCGGTTATTTCAACTCGACTACTGTAACGCCCGCTCCGCCTTCGCCGTAATTGCCCAGCCGGTAGCTTTTGACGTGTTTGTGCCTGCGGAAATATTCCTGAAGTCCGGTGCGCAGAACACCTGTGCCTTTGCCGTGAATGATATACACTTGGCCGAATCCGTTCAGGAAGCTTTCGTCCAGAAACCGGTCGGTCTCGATCATCGCTTCCTCCAGATTGCTGCCGCGCAAATCGAGCTCGGTCCGGATATTCTCGTCCCGGCTTCGCTTGACGCTTGCCGTCACCTGCTGCACCGGCTTTGCATCCTGCGCCGGCTTGATCAGCTCCAGATCCGACTTGTTCACCTTCATCTTCAAAATGCCGAGCTGTACGGTCGCTTCCGTCTCGCCGTGCATGTCGACGACGTGACCTTTCTGGCCAAGCGATACGACCCGCACTTCGTCGCCGACGCCGATCGTTTCCGCACGTTTCTGGGCGTTCTTCGGCGCAGCGCGTTTGTCCCTCAGCTCCGGTACCGCCTGATCGAGACGCCGCTTGGCGTCAATCAGCTTGTGCTCCTTTACCGCGCCACGTTCCTCCAGCGCAAGCCGCCGCAGCTCGCGGATTACTTCCTCGGCCTCGCTGCGCGCCTTGGCTACCGCGCCTCGCGCTTCTTCCTCGGCTCTGGCCATCAGCTTGTCGCGCTGTTCGCGGAACTTCTCCCGCTCGTCCTCCAGCTGGTTGCGTAGACGCTCGACCTCGGCGCGCATCTGCTCGGCCTTACTTCGCTCGGCTTCGGTCGTAGCCCGGTTCGCTTCGAGCGAAGCGATCATCGTCTCCACCCGTCGATCGTCCTCGTCGACATGTCCGCGTGCCATCTCGAGAATCGGGCGGGGCAGTCCGAGCCGTTCCGCAATCGCGAAGGCGTTGCTTCGGCCAGGAACGCCCACGAGCAGCCGGTACGTCGGACTGAGCGTCTGCACGTCGAACTCCATGCTCGCGTTAATGACGCCTTTGCGCTCGAAGGCGTACGCCTTCAGCTCGCTGTAGTGTGTCGTCGCCACGACCCGGCAGCCGATCCGGTGAATATATTCAAGAAGGGCGATCGCCAGCGCCGAACCTTCCGACGGGTCGGTTCCCGCTCCGAGCTCATCGAGCAGAACGAGACTTTTCGGCGTCATTCCTTTCAGAATGGATATAATATTGGTCATATGACTGGAAAACGTACTCAGGCTTTGCTCGATGCTCTGCTCGTCGCCGATATCGGCGTAGATCGCATCGAAGACGCACATCTGGCTGCCGTCCTGGGCCGGAATGAACATGCCGGTCATCGCCATCAGGCTGAGCAGACCGATCGTCTTCAAGGAAACCGTCTTGCCCCCTGTGTTGGGGCCCGTGACGATGATCGAGGCGAACTGGTTGCCGAGCTCCACGTCAAGCGGCACGACGTGATCGGGGGATAACAGCGGGTGACGCCCTTTTTTGAGCTTGAGAAAGCCCCGGTCGTTCATCACCGGCAGCGTGGCCTTTAATTCCCGGGCCAGTCCCGCCTTGGCAAATACGAAATCGAGCTCGCCCAGCGCCTCGACCGATACTGTCAGCTCATCCGCCGCTTCGGCGACGAAGCCGGTCAGCATGATCAGTATTTTCTCGATCTCGCGCTCTTCCTTCAGCTTTAGCTCACGCAGCTTGTTATTCAAAGTCACTACTGCCTCAGGCTCGATAAACAGCGTAGCGCCCGACGCGGACTGATCGTGGATCATCCCGCCGCTGAAGCTGCCGCGGTATTCCTGCTTGACCGGAATGACGTAACGGTCCCCGCGCATCGTGATCAATGCGTCCTGGAGCATCTTCTGAATGGACGGCGTCCGGATCATCTGCTCGAGCTTTTCTCTGGCGCGCGATTCGCTCGTGCGCAGCTCGCTGCGGATTCTGGACAGCTCTGGACTGGCGCTGTCCAGAACATCCGCCTGATCGTCGATGCAAGATTTGATTTTCTCCTCGACGGCCCGGTTCTCACTAACCGGTTCCGCCGCCTCTACGAGAGAAGGGATCGGCTCATGCTCGTCCATCGTTTGCAAAAAGCGTTTCAGCTTCCGGCCTCCGGCGATCGTGTTCGCGATGTCCAGCAGCTCGGCCGGATTTAACGTCCCGCCAATCCGGGCCCGGTGCAGAGCCGCCCGTACGTCCCGGATTCCGCCGAACGGAGCGCCCCCTTTTAGCCGGTCTACTTTGACGGCTTCGTCCGTCGCCTTCAGCAGCCTCTTGACTTCTTCGAAGTCCGAGCTCGGTTCGACCGACTCGGCGCACGATTTGCCAAGCGAGGTAGCGGCGTGATCCGCCAATTTCGTACGAATTTTATAATATTCAAGCGTATGCAGTACTTTCGGGTTCAAAACCGTTCAAACTCCTTCCCATCCGCGAAACCTGTATGTTAGTTATTATATCCGAAGCGTTCCGGATTAGCTATTGAACGAACGGTTAGACCTATTTTATCCACCGGATGCAATCGGTCGCCGCCAATAATTGGACTACATAGCGCGACAAGATGAGGCAAAAATAAAGGGTGCACCGATATCGCCGCCATTCGGACGGATGCAGCTGGCATACAAGCTGTCCCGAGCCGTTTATGCGAACCATTCCAAAGGAGGAAGCGTACATGCGATTTCTTGGCCATGTTGTCCGATTTATCGTTGCGGCCTTCGTGCTTATGTTCGTTGGCTGGATCGTACCGAATTTTGCCGTAGGGGGCTTCTGGAGCGCTTTGTTCCTCGCCTTAGTCATCGCGGTATTGGGTTGGATCGTGGAAGGAATTTTCGGCAAGCGGATTACACCGTTCGGCCGGGGTATCGTCGGTTTTCTGGCGAGCGCAGCCGTCATCTGGCTAGCCCAGTTCATCGTAGGCGGCGTATCTGTAACGATTGTCGGTGCTATTTTGGCGGCGCTGGTTATCGGGATCATCGACCTGTTCATCCCCATCGCAACACCGTTCGATGCGGGACGGGGCAACCGGGAAGAAGCCCGTTAAACTGCTTCGCTGTGCTAACGGCCTGCCCGTCGGGCAGGCTTTTGGCATGCGCGGCTTTTTGATTCAGGCGATGGACGTTACACAGACGGTTGACCCCCTGAATTGGACTCCAAACAGCTCATGCCGGAAGCCGCGGGAACGAATCCCCGCTTTTTTGCAAGCGGTTTAGCGAAACTTACAAAAAGGTTCATAACTTTTTCATTAAGGGTTCACGAGACTGTCACTGACTTTATCCCGCCATTTCGATATAATGAAGCCGTAAGATCAACAGTCCGATGGACTACACTTATGGAGGGATTCCGTATGAAGAAAACGATCTTGTACCTGCTCGCGCTGATCGCTGTGCTGGCAGTGGTAGCCGCCTGCGGCAAAAAAGAAGAAGCGCCTGTAAATACCGCTTCCGGACCAGCTACCGGCGACTTGAAAATAGTAGCAACCAACTGGGACTTCGACCAAAAAGAATACAAAGTGAAAAAAGGCGACACACTGAAAGTGACGCTGGAAAGCAAAGAAGGCGCACATGCCATCAAAATCAACGGCTTGAATATCGACGTGGGCACCAACAAATCGAAAGACGTTACGTTCGATAAAGCAGGCACTTACGACATCATCTGCAGCTTGCCTTGCGGCTCCGGCCATAGCACTATGAAAGCTAAGCTGATTGTAGAGTAATTTATAACCGCTGCAAGCGATGTATGGCCGCTTGTGGTACCAACACCTCCAATTCCGTCAGGCTTTGGAGGTTTTTTTGTTGTCGTACGCTGTGGCGGTTATGTGTATTACGTGTTAAAGTATTAAAATTTTAAAGCGAGAGAGTGAGAAAGTGAGTAAAGCAAAGCGTAAGGTAAACTTGTACTTGTCTAATGGGTTCTTGGAATTTAGTTTTGCTTGCTTGGGTTTCTTTATTAAGTAAGTTTTTTCATCTGACTTTCTCATTTCGCTTTCTTCGAATTCCTCTCTCACTTTTTCGACTTCTTGTCACGTTTCTTCGACTTTTCTTATCGCGGTTCTTCGACTCTTATCTCTACTCTTCGGCTTTTCTTAGCTCGCACTCTTCGACTTTTTATCTCACCTTCTTCGACTTTTCACCGCATTCCTTCGACTTTTTATTTCGACTCTTACAACTTTGAACTCATTCAATTTCTTGTCTCGTTCTTTTGACTTACTCCGATTGTTCTTATCCATTCCTTCCACTTTTAACTAACTTCATTCGACTGTTTATCTCCTTTCCTTCGACATTTGCGCCGTTCCTCTGACTTTTCTGATCTCGCTTCATTCGACTTGTATCTAGTTCCCTCGATTTCTTATCTCTCTTTTTTCGACTTTATTGCTCGTCGTTCCTTCGACCTTTATTTCGCCCCTCGACCTTATATCGTGTTCCTGCGGCTCTTCATTGTGTTCCTTCGACTTTTTCTTCGTCCCTCAAACTCCTCCCCTTTCTCTTTACTTCCTCTCCGCTTGCTTTTGGGCAACCCATCTACCACCCGCTCTGTTCCCGCTCATACTTTTAGTTGGATATCTCCCTTGTGGACGGCCTTCATCCCATGATCCTTTATTAAACAATTGTTTCCATTTTCATCAAAAATTTTTATACCGTAAACGTCTATCTGGACCCGGAAATTTCTGTTAAGATGATTTTGATAAAGACAAAGTAAAGAGGTGGGTATTATGGGAATACTGTCTGAGAAAGTTGCAGTTGTGACTGGCGCAGGTTCCGGATTGGGAAGGGCAACCGCTTTACGATTTGCGGAGGAAGGGGCTATCGTCATCTTGTGCGGGCGGAGGCTCGGCAGACTTGAAGAGACGGCCCGTCTAATTGCATCCGCCGGAGGCCGGTCTCAGGCGCTTCGCCTGGACATCGCTTCGGAGAGCGACGTTCTTCGGATGCAGGAATTTGTCCGGACCGCTTACAGCCGCATCGACTTATTAATCAATAACGCTGCTGTAGTCGAACTCGGCTCGGTAGCTGATACTTCGTTGGATTCGTGGAACTACCAAATATCCGTTAACTTAACCGGTGCATTCCTGATGACCAAAGCATGCCTCCCCCTTATGCGCGAACGCAAATATGGGCGGATCGTAAATATCACCTCCAGCCTGGCCGAGAACGGAGCGGGCGGCTACGTCGCGTACAGCGTTAGCAAGGCCGGCCTCGAAACGCTAACCCGCACGATCGCGGAAGAAGAAATCACGCACGGCATCTTGACCAATACGTACAACCCCGGTACAATCCGCACGGAAATGCACGCGAGCGGCCAAGAACCGGCGGCCGTGGTGCCGGATATACTAGCGCTGGCCTCGTTGCCCAAACATGGGCCGAACGGCAAGCTGTTCGAAGCCGGCGGCTTACCACTCGCGGCTGGAGGCTAAAAATCAAGCCAGCTTAGGCCAAGCAACGGAGGCAAATAAGAGCTTCCAGCCCCCTCTATTTCCCCGAAATACGCACCTCGGGACTAGATAAGGGATGCTGGAAGCTCTTATGCGGTCACCACGATCCTCCATAAACACCACCATCGCTGCCGCGACTAGACGCTTTCCACCGGAATTTGATTCCACAATTCCCGCAGCCGATCTGCAAGCTCGGGCAGCCGGTCCATAACGAAAGTGGCCGCGCTGGACTCCGACAAAGTCTTTTGCAGCGAGTCCGAAGGGATGATGCTCATGATGAGCACCGCGATTGTAAACAGCACTACTACCTCAAACAAGGCCAGCAGGGCGCCGCTCCATTTGTTCACCTTCTTGAGGCCCGGGATCGAAGCGATCCAGTGCAGCACTCGCCCGACGACCGTAAATCCGATTTTGACAACTATAAAAATGACCGCAAAAGCAACGGCATTGTTGAAGTAGACGTTCCAATTGATACTGTCGAGCAGAAACGCGTACTCCTGATAACCCTTAAGCTTGTCAAGCGGAATAAACCGTCCTATGATCGGGGCCAAGTCATCGTACAGCCAGTAAGCCGCCAAATAGGCGATGAACAGGCCGACGATGGAAACGAGCTGGGCGATCAAGCCGCGGTGGTAGCCAAGAGCAAGAGCCCCGACTACCAGCACGGCGGCGATAATGTCCAGCGTATTGAGTTCATTCATGCTCATACGCCCGGCGCCCCTCGTCTAATCCTTCTCAACGAGTTGAATCCATTCGTTGAATTCGTTTTGCAGCTTCGCGTATTCCTCCTGGAGTTTCCGATGCTGCACCACCAGCTCGCTATCCTTCAGTCGTTCATCTTGCAGCTGCTCGAGCTCGTGCTTCAGCCTGCCGCACTCCCGGCCGAATGAAAGCCGCATGTCGTCCCGCTCCGCCTCGAACTCCGCTCGTTCATTCTGGAGCGTCTGTTCCAGCTTGGCAGCCCGTTCACGCTCCGCCGTCAGCTCATCCCGCACGCTAGTCGCTGCAGCCTCAAGCTGGGAACGCAGTCCGGAGAGCTCTGCCTCCAACGATGCGATCTTGCGCTGCGCGGCATCCCGCTCTTCCTCCAAGGCGATTTCCCCGACCAGTTGCTCCTCTTCCAGCGCTTGCTTGGCCTTGCTGCGCTCTTCTTCGAGAGCCGCTCTAGCCTTGCTGCGCTCTTCCTCGAGAGCTTGTTTGGCTTTCGCAAGTTCATCCGCCAGCAGCGATTCGCTTCTCGCCCGCTCTTCCGCAAGCGCCTGTTCGAACTTCCTTTGCTGTTCCTTCAGCGTTTGTTCGAATTCAGCGCGCGCTTGCTCGGCAATCCGCCCGACTCTGTCCTGTTCGTCATCCAAAGCCTGCTTCGCTCTGGAACGTTCCTCCGCCAGCATTTCTTCAAGAATCGAACGTTCTTCCGCAAGTGCCTGCTTCGCTTTACGCAGCTCTACCTCCAGCGCCTGTACCGCCTTCTTGCGCTCTTCTTCGGCCTGCATCGCCTTACGATGCTCCGCTTCGAGAGCCTGAACCGCTTTAGCACGTTCTTCCTCCAAAGCCTTCGCGGCTTTCAACTGCTCCTCCTCCAGAGCGAGCATGCCTTGAAGACGCTCTTCCTCCAGCGCTTCGTGGATCTTCAGGCGCTCCTGCTCCGCAAAGGCTGCCGCAGTCTGCCGTTCCTGCTCAACCGCCCGTTGTGCTTGAAGACGCGCTTGCTCCAGTTCCTGGCTTGCTTTGCGCCGCTCTTCCTCGTATAACTGTTGGAGTTGGCCAATGCGCTCCAGCAGCGTCCGCTCCTTGTCGCTCCACTGCTGCTCCAGCGACTGTTTTCCTTTATGAAGCGCCTCTTCCAGCGTCTGTTCGGCTTTCATAATCTCTTCAACAAGAATTTGCTCGCTTTTACGACGCTCTTCCTCCAGAAGCCGCTGTCCCTTGCTCCGTTCTTCCTGTAGAGCTTGCTCGGCCTGCTGACGTTCCTGCGCTAGCAACTGCTGCCATTTACCCTGCTCTTCCGCAAGCGCCTGCTGCGCTTTCAGCCGTTCCTGCTCCAGCGCTTCTTCGGCGCGAACCATTTCGTCCTCCAGCGCCTCTTCGACCTTGCGCACTTCCTCCGCCTTCTGACGCTCCTGCTTCGCCAGCTCCTCCTGCAGCGCCTGCTCCGCCTGTAAACGTTGCTGCTCTCGCTTCTGGCGCTCGGCTTCCAGCAATTGCCGCCACTTACCCTGTTCTTCCGCAAGCGCCTGCTGCGCTTTCAGCCGTTCCTGCTCCAGCGCTTCTTCGGCGCGAACCATTTCGTCCTCCAGCGCCTCTTCGACCTTGCGCACTTCCTCCGCCTTCTGACGCTCCTGCTTCG